>CAZJYF010000828.1:0-1502 GCA_964549665.1 uncultured Saprospiraceae bacterium | reverse complement strand
CCTTTGGGACATTCTTTTAAAAGAATTATATTTACCATTCAAGGCACACACAAAAGCTACCTGTCCATAGCCAGCAAAAGCTGGCTACGGCAAGTAGCCCGACCGTTACACGCTAACTATCCACCTGCGGTTATTAAGTCTTCCTACGCATCATCGGCACATCTTTCACCACCATTTGAACGGAATGCCGGATGCGTTCTTCAAAGAGAATAATTTTCCCCTTTTTCATGTTATCCAAAATCTCCTTTTGGTAGTGGCGGACCGTTATTAATTCCAATCCGGCATCTACGATTACGTTGAATTCTTTCTCGATCGTTTTGACAAATTGTTGAATCTTGCTTTCTGCATTTGTCACACAAATGGAAAAGCTGATGGCGGTATTATGCATCATATTTACATGAATCCGCAATTCGGCGATTTTGGTGAAAAGATAGCCGATATGATGCGCCGTGACAAAAGAAAAGTCGCGGGTTGATATTTGGAGAAGAACCTGATTTTGCTTTACGGCGACGATAGGCGGGTAGTTGTCCTTCACCTCAAAGGAAATGAAAGTGCCGCTGCCGTCCGGTTCGACAAAAGATTTGACATACAATGGAATGCCTTTGTTTTGAAGGGGTTTGATGGTTTTTGGATGGATGACCTTTGCCCCGTAATACGTCATTTCGATAGCTTCTTTGTAGGAAAGCCGGTCCAGTTTGATGACATCCTCAAACAAGCGGGGGTCGCCGGTGAGGACGCCCGGAACATCTTTCCAAATGGTCATGCTTTCGGCATCCAATGAATAGGAAAAAATAGCGGCGGAGTAATCCGAACCTTCCCTTCCAAGCGTGGTGGTGAAATTTTCGCTGGTGCTTCCGATGAAACCCTGCGTCAAAACAAAGCCCCCATTTGCCAACAGGGGTTTGGCTATTTCCTGCGCATTGCGGAGCGTTTCTTTCCACAAAACCCATCCTTCCCGAAAAATATTATCCGTCAAAATTATATCTCTGGCATCCAACCATTTTGTCGGGAGGCCCTCTTGGTTTAAGTAGGCACTTATTATTTTGGTGGAAACCAACTCCCCTACCGAAACGATTTGGTCATAAAGGTAATCGTAATCTTCGGGCGGGGCTTCTTCCAACATCCATTCAATTTCGACAAAAGTATCGTTCACCGAGTCCAAAACATCTCCCGCATCTTCAAATAATTCGCTGACAATTTCGAAGTGGTTCTCTTTTATTTCCTTCAAAAAATCAATGGCCTTTCCATTTTGTAAGGAATGTGCTTCGACTAATTTTTCAAGGGCATTGGTGGTCTTTCCCATAGCGGATAAAATAATCACTATGGGCTGATTTCTAAATTTTTGCAAAATAGCGGCGACTTTTCTTACCCCTTTCGCATCCTTCATCGAATCGCCACCGAATTTAAAAACTTTGATTAAATTATTTTCTATTTTGAACAGTAATGTAATCGAGAAATAAAACTGCACAGATAATTTTTTTTCTACATGAACTGATTTAAAA
>CAZJYF010000827.1:0-1515 GCA_964549665.1 uncultured Saprospiraceae bacterium | reverse complement strand
ATAGAGGCAATGTATTTCATAAAACTGCATTTATTATGGCACGGGCTTTTTGTGGTTGCTCAAAATTAGGAAAATGGTTTTGCATCCCAAAAAAATCAATTGAAGCTATTTGGCAGGATTTGCTTTTCGTGAAATCGCGAAACTCTTTGAATACCAAATAAAAAGGTTTTCACATTGGCGGGTCAGCTTTTTTTGTAAATTTGCTTAGTTGCTAAAATTGATATTTTGGGCCAAATTGTATCGCATCCCGGGACAGATTGTAGAGACAAACAAAATATTTAAGTTATTGATTTCTAATTTCTTGAGTGAAATGCAAAATAATATTGCCTTATTATTCCCTTAAAATAAAAAACTTAATATTATGATACAAACTGAACCAATTGGCAGTATTCCCCGCCCAAAACAAGTTATCGAGGCAATCCAGGCATTTGAGAATGGCGACTTAGAAAGAACGGAGTTGGACAAAATCTTCGATGAGGCAGTGAAAGATACGATTGCCAGATTTGAAGAAACCGGTTCGCCCGTCATTAGCGACGGCGAGCAAACCAAACCGAGTTTTGCCACTTACCCGATTCACGGTCTGACAAACCTGGCTTCCAATGGTGTCCTAATTCCATTTGCGGATGGACATTCGAGGCAACTGCCTGTTTTGACAAAGGGGCCCTTCAGATACAATGTTTATGCTTCATCTTACTTGAAAAGGGCTAAGCAATATGCCACCAAGCCTATAAAACAAGCCGTCATATCGGCTTCCGCTTTGAGTTTGTTTTACCCGCAAGATGGGATCGAAGGTTATTCGAGGGAGACCTTCCTCGACGATTTGGTGAAGGAGGCGGTGGCGGATATTCGGAATAGTTTGGACGCCGGTGCCCGAAAAGTTCAGGTTGACTTTACCGAGGGCCGACTAGCCGTCAAACTCGACCCAAGCAAAGGCCTGTTAAAAAGTTTCATCGATTTAAACAACCGCGTACTATCGCATTTTTCAGAAGAAGAAAAAATGAAAATCGGCGTGCATACCTGCCCCGGTGGCGACCACGATTCGACGCATAGCGCCGATGTGGATTACAAAGATTTATTGCCGTATTTATTTGAGCTCCAGGTCGGTAATATTTACATGCAGTTTGCGAGCGAAAAAGACCAAGACCACGTTCTCGAAGTCATTAAAGAATACCGGAAACCCAATCAAACTGTTTTTCTTGGGGTAATCGATGTCATCAGCGAAAAAGTAGAAGACCCCAAAGATATCGAAGCGTTGATTCTTCATGCTGCCGAATTCATTCCCAAAAACTATTTGGGGACGACCGATGACTGTGGTTTTTCGCCCTTCTCGGACGATATTTCTACTTCCCGGGATACGGCTTTCGCTAAAATCAGAGCAAGAGTGGAGGGAACAAATTCGGCAGCAAAAAAATTGGGATGATTCCTATCGATTTTGAGGCTTCAAAAGACGGTTTGTTCTCTCTAAGCCTGGCTTTTTAGTTCTCCTAAGCAAAAACCCTTTCAATTCCTCCAATT
>CAZJYF010000826.1:0-1517 GCA_964549665.1 uncultured Saprospiraceae bacterium | reverse complement strand
ACCGCTTGGTGGAATTTTGCCTTTCGCTGCCGGACGATTTCAAAATCCGCCACGGAAAGCGGAAGTATTTGCTTCGAAATGCTATGCAAAGTGAACTCCCAAAAAAAGTGCGGCAGCGGTACGACAAAATGGGGTTTGCCACGCCACAGCATCTTTGGATGGAAGAAAATAGCGAACAATTTTTACAAAAAATAAAAGAAACGGTAGCCCGCTCTCCGGGCATCTTTGCCAGTAATTTTATTGCTTTTTCGGCATCTGTTTTGGAAAAAAGACAGCAATCCTTTTATCCAATAATTTGGCGGGCAATGGCTTTTGGTGAGTGGGTGAAAACATTTGGAATCGAAGATGGAAAGTAAAAAAAAGAGCTGCCCGGTAAACAGGCAGCCCTTGCTAAACTATGTTATGAAAATAAAAACACTAGCCAAGTTGGAAAATTAGATGGAAGATCATTGATTGCTTATCCAGTCATTCATCTACAAATCTAATACTGCTAATCCGCTTTAAAAATTCGCTTCCCGATGACTTTTGCCCCTTTTCCTTTGATTCTCAAATAGTACATTCCGTTGGGAAGTTGCGAAAAATCGAGAGGAACTTTTTCAGCTCCCGGAGGGACTTCCACGATTTTCATTATTTGCCCGAAGCCGTTGATTAGCTGAATAGAGATGGGGTTGTCCTGTGGCTTCAAGATTTCCAAAGTCGCCTCCGTAGAAAAAGGATTCGGATAAAATTGGAAGTTTGAAACCCCTTCCGGCTGTAGAAAAACGCTTTCCACTTCCGAATAGGCATCCGTGCCATCTGCCTGCCGATACTTGATCCGGTAATAGTTGTTGCCCAAAAATGGATTGGAATCCCTAAATTGATAGTCCCCGTTTGAAGTTATTTCTTTGGCAGCCTTTCCACCGATGGTTTGAAAAGCATTTCCATCTTCCGAGCGTTGGACAAGGAATAGCAATTCCTCATCCTCCGTTTCAGCAGTCCAACTCAGTTCGACTGAATTTTCTACAAGGGTAGCCTGAAGCCCGCCCAGGGTTATCAAGGGACTCAAACAATTCGTGACCGAAACGGTCGTAGAAGTGGAAAAGGAACAACCGAAACGAGTAACCGTCAATAGCACCGTTTTAGAGCCGGTTGTATTCCAAATTACGGAAGAAACCACCCTCGTATTGGCCGTTTGGGGAATCGCATCATTTCCAAAATCCCAGGAATAGCTCGCCCCGCCTCCGGCAATGCTTGCTTTGAACAAGCCACTCTGTCCGGTGCACAATTGACTCGGCGCCACCTCTATATTGGTCAATGGCAATTCGACAATAATTTTGGAAATGATGTTCGACTCGCCTATAAAATCGGTGCAGGGAGACCTTCTTGCGCAACGGATATAGTAGGTCGTTTGGGTTATTGGCCCGGGGTCTAAATCGGGTGAATTGGAGTTGGGAATCATGGTCCAATTGGGGTCGCCGGGTCCATTGAAAATGGGCACATTGCTTTGCAACCAAATAAATTCAAGGGTGCCAAAGCCG
>CAZJYF010000825.1:0-1521 GCA_964549665.1 uncultured Saprospiraceae bacterium | reverse complement strand
TTTGCAATCCGAGGGCTTCGGCAGCCTCGTTGGGAAAGACTTGGTAGCCGTAAAGGATCGTTCGTTTGTCCCATGCGCCAATTTTGTCGTCATAGGCTTTGGAAAAGTCCAATTGGCCGTCAGCGCCGAGGGTGATGAGGGGATAGGGATAGTCCATCACAGAAGAACGGTCGTTGGTGCTGGCAGCAAAATTATGTGCCAATCCGAGGGTGTGGCCGACTTCGTGGGCGGCGAGTTGCCGAAGTCGGGCAAGGGCCAATTCCATAAGCCGGGGGTCAGGGGTAGTGCCGTCTTTTTCATAGCCGGGAATAAGACCCTGCGCAATCAAAAAGTCCTGCCGCACGCGGAGGGAACCCAAAGAAACATGCCCCTTGATAATCTCGCCGGTCCGGGGATCCACGACGGAACCGCCATACGACCACCCTCTCGTTGAGCGGTGGACCCATTGAATCAAATTGTAGCGAACGTCCATCGGGTCGGCATCCGGGGGTAGTTCCCGGACTTGAAAAGCATTTTTGAAGCCAGCGGCTTCGAAGGCCTGATTCCACCAGGAAGCTCCTTCCATGAGGGCCGACTTGACGGGTTCAGGCGCTCCCCTGTCCAGGTAGTAAATGATGGGTTCGACGGGTTCACTCAAGGCCGCCGACGGGTCTTTTTTCTCCAGGCGGTGGCGAGTGATGAAGCGCCGCATCAAGGGTTTATCGATGGGGGTGGCATAGTCCCGGAAGCGAAGGTTGAAATAGCCACAGCGGGGGTCAAAAACTCTGGGTTTAAAATTGCCATCGGGCAGCTCGATGAAGGAATGATGCTGCCGGACCGTCACTGCGGTGGGAGTAGGCGTTACGGAACGGATCCAATTACCAGTGGGCTGTCCGACAAAAGTCAAGGTGGCCTCAAATTCCGTATTTTTCGGAAAGCTTTTCGTCCGCGGCAAATAAATGGCTGCGCGGGACTCATCCAATTTATACGCTCCTTGTTTTGTTCTTTTCAAGGTGGCAATGACGTTGTGCGCATCCCGCAACAAAAATTTGGTGGCATCCACAAGTACCTTATTCCTCTCTGCTATTTCTACTTTGAAACCCCACAGAACCGACTGTGCAAAAGCCTCTTCCACCGATTTTCTTTCCTCCGGATTATCGCTCACAGCCCGGAAGTTGTAGTTGAGATGAATGAGCAAAACCTTATTCCCCGATTTGGAAAATTTCACGACCCGGCTGCGCCCCAGTTGCCCTCTGTCGAGACCTATGTCGTTGGAACCCACCCCGGCTGGGAGGGAATTGAGGTACAAAAACTCCGTTTCGAGTTTATCGATTACCAGCCAGACTTTCCCTTCTTTTTCATCCCAATAAAAGGTGAAATAACCGGGAAATTTCTGCATGTTTTTGGTCTTTTCCGCAATGGTAGGTGGGGCTTTCGTTTTATCGGAATTGGAAGAAGTAGTTTTGGGAACAGAACAAGCGACCGATAATAAAAGGATGCTAAGCAATAGATACCGCATGGTTTGAAATTTTATTTTTTGTC
>CAZJYF010000824.1:0-1522 GCA_964549665.1 uncultured Saprospiraceae bacterium | reverse complement strand
AAACCAACAGTTTGAACGAAATTTTGTCAATCGATTTGCCGATCATTTGAACAGTACTTTTGCCCCCGCCCGGGTAGAAAAGAAAATAGATGAGCTCTCGGAAGAGTTGCTTCCCGAAATTCCCCGGCATTGGAAACGATGGCGATTGAAGAAAAAAAAGTGGTACGACCAGGTTCAAATTTTGCGAATTTTTGCGCGCAAGCGACCGGATTATTTGCGGATGTATTTAATGGAAATGTTCCAAACGGGAGGGCTGAGAGAACTAAAGTTAAGTACTTCACAGGGCGGGTTTGTCGTCATCAATGATAACATTCGCGTGGAAAAATATTTTTCTGGAACCTATTTTGAAAAAATCCCCGTGAAACTCAAAGCTATTCCAAAATTGGGCTATCGCTTCTCGCATTGGGAAGGCATTTTGGTGGACAGGAAAAACAACGAATTGTCTCTTGAATTGAGACGAAAAAAGTACATAATGAAAGCGATATTTGAACCCTTTGAGCATCCCCTGGCGGGGAAAATAATGATCAATGAGGTTAGTCCCAACGACAAAAAAACGGGGGATTGGGTTGAATTTTACAACGTCTCGGAGGAAACGGTCAATCTGGAAAACTGGATTTTTACAGATAGCAAACATGAATTCCGCTTCCCCGATAGCTACCTTGCCCCAAAAGATTACCTGGTGCTTTGCGTGGATTCGGCTGCTTTCGCAAAGGTTTTTCCAAAAGCCTACAATTTCATCGGCGGCATGGGATTTGGCTTGAACAAAAGGAAAGAAATGCTGAGTCTATATTCACCGGAAGGTGCTGCCGTCAATACCATAGCCTATAATCTCGAACCCCAGGACACCGTGTTTACTCTAAACCTGCTGCTTCCCTGGCTGAACAATTCCGATTTTGAAAATTGGGAGATACGCAAAGGGCCCGGCACGCCTAATTCGGCTAATCCTTACTACGTCCAAAGCACCATCGAAGCACAACGGGAACTTTGGATGCAAATTGGCAGCGCTTTGGCGATTATTTTAGTTTGTGTCATTTTGTTGGGTTTTAGAGCAAAAGGCCGACTTTAGCTCCAAACCTCCAACTTATTAGATATTAAATGGGGGTTTCGGATATCAATATAACGGTTACTTGCAAGCCGCATGCGCAAAATTTCCACTGGTAAAACCATTATTGGTTCCCAAATTAGAGAAACGGAATGTTTAAGTATGGAAACACTGTTCCTTTAACTTTTACGAGGACTATGACACTTTATTGACAAGAAGTTTTACGGAACCCTGAGTTTATTGAAGGAAGGACCATCCGTTCAATACCATTAAAATAAAAGCCAGACCTTTGAACCTTTTTTCAACAAAACACCTATCTTTGGTTGACCTTTAATATGACAATCCACCTTCTTTGAGACACCCACCTCTACTAAATTCCGTGGCCATGTTTTTTTCAATCATTTTACCACGCTAATTTTGTGGAATATTGACCAACGCGTATCTCTTTACAAAAATTTTCAAAAGGGGGCCTCTATTAAT
>CAZJYF010000823.1:0-1527 GCA_964549665.1 uncultured Saprospiraceae bacterium | reverse complement strand
GGGTTAGTGTAAGGTGATTTCATTCTTTGTAGCCACCAGTGCGCCGAAACATTTTTTCGGAATAGCGCTCACTCTTGTCAACTGCATTGGTTTCTCTTTGACGCTTGGCAGCATCCAATTGCTTTCATTTCTTTTTCAAAATATTTCCCCTCCATATCTATATCTCGCCCTGATAATCGGGCCGGTATTCGGACTTTTTTCTATTTTTAATTTGGTAAAAACCAAACTATAAATAGTCATCGGTCATTAAGGGTCATTGGTCATTTTTACAAATAATTGACGCGCGTTAAAATTATCGAAACACTCAATTTGCTAAAAATCAAACGTTTAATACTCTTGCAAACAAAAGAAAATTTTTCCTTAAAAAATTACAACACCTTTGGCATCGATGTCAAGGCAAGGTATTTCGTGGCGGTGGCTTCGGTGGCAGAATTGCAGGAAGTTTTGGCTGAAAATCGGCAATCCGTTTATCTCCTCGGCGGCGGCAGCAACATCCTGCTGACAAGCGAGGTGGAGGGTTTGGTTATCAAAAACAACATTTCGGGAAAGGAGGTGGTGCGGGAAGACGAAAGGTCGGTGATGGTGTCCATTGGGGCAGGCGAAAACTGGCATGGGTTCGTTCTTTGGTGTTTGGAACACAACTATGCAGGCATAGAAAACCTTTCTTTGATTCCCGGAACAGTGGGCGCCGCCCCCCTTCAAAATATCGGCGCTTACGGGGTCGAATTGGAGGATGTTTTTGAAAAACTCGAAGCAGTGGAATTGGAAACGGGCAAGGTAAAAACCTTCACCGGAAAGGAGTGCCAATTTGGATACCGCAACAGCATTTTCAAAAGAGCTTTGAAAGGGAAATACTGCATCACAAAAGTTTTTTTGCGGCTTTCCAAAATTCCTCAAATTAACCTCAGCTACGGCGCCCTTCGGAAACTATTTGCCCAAAAGGGCATTCAAAATCCTTCCATCCGGGAGGTGAGTGATGCCGTCATCGACATTCGACGCAGCAAGCTGCCCGACCCAGACGAATTGGGAAATGCAGGCAGTTTTTTTAAAAATCCGGAAATCGGAAAAACACAATTTGAGCCCTTGCAAAAGCGATTCCCCGGCATAGTTTATTATCCCCTGCCCGAGGGTGGGTTCAAAATTCCCGCGGGGTGGTTGATAGAAAAAGCCGGTTGGAAAGGGAAACGAGTTGGCGATGCGGGCTGCCATGCCAATCAGGCTTTGGTGCTCGTGAATTACGGCAAAGCCACCGGCATGGAACTAAAAAAACTGGCTGGGCAAATCACCGATTCGGTCGAGGCAATGTTTGGCATTCGGCTGAAGCCGGAGGTAAATATCTGGTGAATAGATGGAATCGTAAGTAACTGTATATTCGGCATGTCTCCTGACTTACATAAATCTGCCACAGCATTACGCGGAGACGTTGAAGATATAGATTGAGCAACTGAAAATATTACATAGCAAAGTATTCGTACAATTAGGGCATTGGGGGGCTTCTTAAAAGAGGGCTAATTATGATGTTTGCGT
>CAZJYF010000822.1:0-1529 GCA_964549665.1 uncultured Saprospiraceae bacterium | reverse complement strand
ACTCCATTTCCGGGAGAAACGGCGGAAGCATCCGCCTGGATTTGGATAAAAATGCGGACATCGATTTCCTGCGGTTTGAAATTGCTTCCAAAATCCGGCAGCTTTTCCCCCAATTGCCGCAAGGCTTGAGCTATCCCCAAATTTTTGTCAACGACCCCGAACAAAAAGCAATTGACCGCCCGATTCTAACCTATTCCCTAAGCGGCGACGATAACCCGGTCGTTTTGTACCGTTACGCCCGCGAGGCGCTTAGTCCCCGGCTTGCCTTGACCCAAGGCATCCGCCGGATTGAAGTCGCCGGGGGCAATGACCTGGAATGGCAAATCATTTACGATGCAAAGTTGATGAAACGCATGGGCATCCTTCCAAGCGATATTCAAGTCGCCCTGCGCGAACAATTTAGCTCCGAAGCCCTCGGAATGGTGCGGGAAGGGGAACGGATGTTTTTTGTTTCTTTGAAAAACAATTCCGGGTCCGGAGTTCCTCGTTCAGGATTTCCGCACGCCGAACCCTTGAACCCTGAACCCCAAGCCCTGAACCTGCGAACGTCGAACGCCGAACCCCTCAAATCCATCCCCATCCTCAAAGCAGGCACCCGCCTCATCACCCTGGGCGACATCGCCGACATCCGCCTGCGGGAGCAAAAACCGACTCAATTCTACCGCATCAACGGGCAAAACAGCATCCGCGTGCTCTTTTACCCGGAACGAAATGTCAACACCATTCGGGTGGCAGGGAAAATTAAAAAACAAATCGAAACCCTGCGCCGGCTAATGCCTCCTTCCTACCGGCTGCAGATTGAAGACGATGCCACGGCTTACCTATCGAAAGAATTGAAAAAAATCAAGCAGCGCACGTTTTGGTCTTTGGGCATCTTATTGTTATTTGTGCTGCTCGTCTATCGGAGTTTCCGCTATTTGACCATCGTGTTGCTCAGTTTGCTGGCGAATTTGGGCTTGGCCTTTCTTTTCTATTATTGGCTGAAAGTGGAATTGCACCTTTACGCGCTGGCAGCCATCACCGTTTCTTTCGGCTTGATAATAGACAACAGCACCGTGATGATGCATCACCTGAAAAGTCAGGGCAATCGGAAGGTCTTTCCCGCCCTGCTGGCTTCCACTCTGACGACCATTTCTGCCCTCGTCATCATTTGGTTCCTGCCGGAAAAATGGCAGATCAACCTGTTGGATTTTGCCAAAGTATTGGCGATCAACCTGGGAATATCGTTGGTTGTAGCGGTTTGGTTGATTCCGGCATTGATGGACAAGTTCTTAAGTGGAAATGAATCGGGCAGTATTCGCTCCAAGCGAAACTTTGCAAAAGTTGTTCGCAGAAAACGCCGCATTGTTCGCTTCAACCGTTTGTATGAAAAAATTCTTTCGTTCTTATTTCGCTTTCGCAAAACCGCCCTATTAGGGGTGGTTCTACTGTTCGGTCTGCCTGTTTTTATGCTGCCCAATAAAGTTCAGGACTGGAGTTGGTACAATAAAACACTGGGCGATGAATGGTACATCGAGCATGTTAAACCA
>CAZJYF010000821.1:0-1537 GCA_964549665.1 uncultured Saprospiraceae bacterium | reverse complement strand
TTGGTCATTTGGTCAATGGGGGTCATTTTACAAGTGATTGATATTTAGTCATTTATAAAAATGGAGAACGAAGAAGGTTTGAAGTCACTTAGCTTTTAAAGTGAACTGCCGCATTTGAAGGAAGAATCGCCTCTTGTCAGCATCAGGATTTGCGGGATTTTAGGATTTTTCAGGAGGCGGAGTCTTGCAAATGTTATCCTCCTGTGGGTCCTGATTCAGACAATTTTCAAATGCCGAAATTATTAATTTACCGTTCCTCAATTTCAAAGGACTTCCTTTTCAAAAAGATTTTCGTAGTTTTCCTGCTTCTTGCATTCTTCTAATTTTTCCAATGATGAAAGGCTCAATTTTCAACAAAAAACTTTTCCTGTTTTTCTCTTGTCTTGCGATAAGTTTTCTCGCAGGTCTTTTTGTGAATTTTAAAATTGGGGACAACCCCATCACCCGCGAAATGGTGCAGCAGGCGGGCAACCTGATTGGGCTGGATTTCACGCAATCCGAAATTGATTCGATGCTGCCCGACCTGGAAGATGCCCGCGAAAATTATTTGGACAACCGGAAAACGGAGACCCCCAATGCGCTTGCCCCCGCCCTGGTTTTCAACCCACTACCGATTGGATTTTCCATCGAAGGAGAGCAAAAGGAGGTGCGTTTTAGCGACATCGGCGAGGTGCATTTGCCGGAAGACCGGGAAGCGCTTGCTTTCTACACCGTCCGTCAATTGGCAGAACTACTTCGCAATCAGCAGATTACGTCGGTAGAGTTGACTCGGTTTTTCCTGAGTCGCCTCAAAAAGTACGACGAGAAGCTGCATTTCGTCATCACCTTCACCGAAGACCTGGCGATGGAACAAGCTCGCCGGGCAGATGCTGAAATCCAGGCGGGAAAGTACCGGGGATTGCTGCATGGCATCCCCTACGGCGCCAAGGATTTGCTGGCGGTAAAAGGCTACAAAACCACCTGGGGCGCCATGCCTTTCAAAGAGCAAAAGTTTGCCGAAGATGCGGCGGTCATCCAACGCCTGGAAGCCGCGGGCGCGGTGTTGATTGCCAAGATGACGATGGGCGCTTTGGCATGGGGCGATGTTTGGTTTGGCGGCAAAACGAGGAATCCCTGGGACCCTTCGAAAGGGTCGAGCGGGTCTTCGGCGGGTTCGGCATCCGCCGTGGGAGCGGGTTGTCTTCCCTTTGCATTGGGAACGGAAACGCTCGGCTCAATTGTCTCGCCCTCAACGGTTTGTGGCGCTACGAGTTTGCGCCCGACCTTCGGAAGAGTGCCCCGCACCGGTGCCATGGCCTTGAGTTGGTCCATGGATAAAATCGGTCCACTTTGTCGCTCGGTGGAAGACTGCGCCATCGTTTTCAATGCCCTCTTTGGACCCGACGGGAAAGACTTCTCGGTGGTGGATGCGCCTTTCAATTACGATGCAAATTTTGCTATAAAAAAACTGCGGGTGGGCTATCTGAAAAGCGATTTTGAAGGGAAATACCGTTTCAAAAAACAAGACAGCCTCACCTTGCTAAAGATACAAGAATTG
>CAZJYF010000820.1:0-1537 GCA_964549665.1 uncultured Saprospiraceae bacterium | reverse complement strand
ATATTTGCCATCCACCACCGAGGCGCCCGGAATGCGAAGGATGGCATCGGCGGCGCTGCTGCTGGCATACCTTGCAATTCCTTCTGCCGAGATCCCATCCTGAATAGTAAGAGACCTGCGTTGGAGGGCGAGAAGCGCATTTTCCGTCCGGTTTATTCTTTTGGCTGCGATTACCACTTCAGATAATTGCTCGCTTTCTTCTTGCAACAAAAAGTCAAGAACCGTCACTTTGTCTGCTTTGACCTCCACCTCCTTAACTAAGGTCTGGGCATAACCCAAGTAGGTGATTTCCAAGGTGTAGGTTCCTGGAGGGACATTGATTTCAAAGTTCCCGTCGAAATCTGTCTGGGCTCCCCCACCGGTTTCCCGTACTAATACGTTGGCGAACATCAAGGGTTCCCCAGTCCCTTTATCATTAATAGAACCCCGGATGGTTCCGGAGTCAGCCAAAAGAATAGTAAAATTGGCAAAAAACATTATAAGGAACAGCAAGAGTTTTGTATTGCTAAAATTCATAATTATATAATTGATGATTTTTAAAGAATTTGGTTTTTTGGAGTTTTCGCAATAATTAGTTGTCTGCTACTTTAATGGTATTCCTTCAAAAAGGTAGGAAAGGGGGAACTATTTAGAACCCCCTTTAGAAAAACCCTACTTTAATAATTTTATCAGTAAGTTATACATTGAATTTTATTGAAATGATGGATTTGGACTGTTTTCTAATTCAAAAAATATAATCCCAAATAAATTTTATTCAACGACTATCATTCGCTTGGTAATGACCACTTCTTCATTTCGCAAACTGTAGTAGTATAATCCTGCGGGCAAGCCGGAAGCATTGAAGGACACCAAATGTTCCCCCGGGTTCATGGTCTCATTGTCAATGACAGCCGTGATTTCTCTTCCGTCCACGGCATAAATTTTGAGGCTGACTTCCATCGTTTTGGGCAAGGTGAAAGAGAATTGGGTGGTGTTGGAAAAAGGGTTCGGGCGATTTTGACCCAAAACATAGCCTTTGTCGCCTTTAATAATTTCGTTGGTGGCCACCACCTGGTCGCACATCATTCCGTCAACGGAAGGCAAAGTACCGTTGAGGACGCCCGTCTCAGAAAGTGCAGTCCAACCGTTAATCCATACACCCTCGCTGCAGAAAGCGCCTTTGAAGGAAACGGGGGTGAAGAACGGGTCGGAAGGATAATTCGCCAGGCTGGTGTTGAAAGCCGGACCGTTTGCGTCGGGAATCGGATTCAATCCACCATCCGTGGTATAGGATATGCCGCCTAAACCTGGATCCTGAACGACATTTTCATTTGCCAGCAAATGCGCTCGCAGCACATCTCCGTTCGTATCTTCCGTTGCCGTACTTGAGATTGCGATGATCTCTCCGGCGGCAAGGGTGTTGCCATCTGCAAAATCCCACCAAATATTATTGAGCATATGTATTTCGCCGTTTTGAAGGCGTTCCCAACTGTCTATGGGCTTAGTCGGTTCCTCTTCTACCTCGATGCCGTTGGTGAATTTGGTGAAGATGCTGTTT
>CAZJYF010000819.1:0-1545 GCA_964549665.1 uncultured Saprospiraceae bacterium | reverse complement strand
CAAATAAAGGTTATTATATTTGAAAAAATCACCGTAACTTTGCGGCGCTTTTTTCGGACCTCAATTTTTAAGACGTGGTCATACATGGCTAAATGGTGTGATTATTTAGAAATTTTGAAGAATTATTACTTCGTTTTTCTTTGTTTCAATTGCCCCTACATTTACAAAAAAGCATCTTTCTTAAATACGATTGACAAATGTTACAACCGAAAAGAACAAAATACCGGAAGCAACAGAAGGGAAGAAACCGGGGATTAGCGACCAAAGGCAGTACCGTGTCTTTCGGCACCTTTGGTCTCAAAGCAATTACAGCCGGCATGATTACCAACCGGCAGATTGAGGCAGCCCGTATTGCCATGACCCGGCATATGAAAAGACAAGGAAAAGTCTGGATTCGCATTTTCCCCGACAAGCCCATTACCTCTAAGCCACAGGAAGTCCGGATGGGGAAGGGGAAAGGCGCTTTGGACCATTGGGTGGCCGTTGTTCGACCGGGTCGAATAATGTTCGAATTAGATGGAGTTGATTACGAAACGGCTGCGGAAGCCTTGCGCCTGGCAGCCCAAAAATTGCCGGTACTGACAAAGGTTTCTGTCAGTCTGGAATATGCGGGATAGGCGTATAGTTTTGAACGATTTTTTACAAACGATTAATTTAAGTCCGTAATGGCAACAAAAAAATACATTGAATTGCAGGAGTTTTCCGATGCCGAACTGTTGAGCGAATTGGAAGAAACGCAAACTCAATACCGGAATTTAAAATTTGACCACTCTATCAAAGGCTTAGACAACCCGGTTATTTTGAAGGAGGTTCGGCGGGATATTGCGCGCTTGAATTCAGAAATTCGCCGGCGCGAATTGGCTAAATTGACGGAAGAAGAATTGGCAAAGCGCTCTAAAATCAGGGCAAGGCGACGGATGAGGAAGTGATTGCTCGATTTGAGAATCATTTTGGGAAATTGTTCATTTTATCAATCGCATAAAATCGGGCATGGCGCAATTTGGCTAAGATAGCCTTCCCCAATTCAAAGACATAGAGCGCCAAATGGCATTTGCATTATTCAAACTGAAAAAAAATAATGGAAAGAAATCTTAGAAAAACAAGAGTAGGTGTAGTGGTGAGTGCGAAGATGGATAAGAGCATCAGTGTGCAAATAGAACGGAAATTACGCCATCCGATCTACGGAAAATTTGTCAAAAAGACAAACAAAATCATGGCACATGATGAGAAAAACGAGTGCTCCATTGGCGACACCGTTCGCATTATGGAGACTCGTCCCTTGAGTAAGCGCAAACGTTGGCGCATGGTTAACATTATCGAAAGAGCAAAATAATCAGGCAGGGTAATTTGGGAAAGAGGAATGCCAAATTAGATGGATTTTGTTCCTGTTTTCCCCAGCTTCCCGCATAATTTTGGCAAAATGATTCAGCAAGAAAGCAGACTTAAAGTAGCGGACAACAGTGGTGCCAAAGAAGTCCTTTGCATCCGAGTCCTGGGGGGTTCCAAACGGCGGTATGCTTCCGTAGGAGATAAGATTGTCGTAAC
>CAZJYF010000818.1:0-1558 GCA_964549665.1 uncultured Saprospiraceae bacterium | reverse complement strand
TTTAAAAAAAATTTATTCTACTTTCAGACGGGAGCCATTAGAAATAAGGCATCTTGCAACTGAAAGAGTGGTGTAATTTAGAAGAGGCAAAGATAGCGCATTTTGGGGTCTAGCCTCCAAAATCTCCAAGAACTTGGATTTCCTTGGCCTTTAAATCTTTTTTTTATTTCTAAATTTAAAGTTCGGAGTGAATTAAAATTAGATGATTTAAAAATCAATTTTTTGGAAACAGCATCAGGGCTCTGTATGACAGCCTCTGCTTGAATCGCGTGCTACGTGTGAAGTTCATTTTTATTATCATTCACCCCGGATTTAATTTGCAATTGGAAAAACGGAGTGCAACCCTCAAAAGGCCCTTTTGTCTATTAATCTGAATAAAAAATTACACTTGGATTACGGAAGTACACACAGAGAGATAGTTGAAGATTGTAAAAGGGGAAGTCGCCAGGCCCAATTTGAATTGTATCGCCTATATTCCAAGGCGATGTACAATATTTGCCTCCGAATGGTGAGAAATGAACTTGATGCAGAAGACCTGTTGCAAAATTCTTTTGTAGATGTTTTTACGAAGCTAAATTCTTTCCGGTATCAGTCTTCGGTGGGTGCTTGGATTAAGCGAATTGTGGTGAACAACTGCATCAATTTTTTAAAAAAACGGCGTTTGAAAATCGAGGAGTTGGATGACAAATTTCACAGTGCCGACGGGCAGGAAAAAGAAGACGATTTCCACTTCGATGTGAATTCACTGAACCGGGCACTAATGCAATTGCCGAATGGCTACCGTGTGATTTTTTCGCTCTATTTGATGGAAGGATATGACCATAAAGAAATTGCCGAAATTCTGAATATTTCGGAAGCAACCTCCAAATCGCAATATAGCCGGGCCAAGAAAAAACTGAGAGAATTGCTTGGTTCTGAAGCCGTGACTTCTCAAGTTTAGAAAGTAAACTTTTCCCTTTCCCGCTTAGGGAAAGACAATTTTAAAGAAAAAAAACTGAAAATGGACAGCTTAGAAAGATTCATCATCAAAAACAAAAAAGGATTTAATAAGGCAGTGCCTAGTTTGAAAGTGTGGGCTGAAATTGACAAACAACTGGAAGTCCGAACTGCACGCCGGGTGTCCCTGTGGAAGTATATGCGAGTAGCTGCGTCGGTGGTTGTTTTGCTTGTTTCCGGAAGCCTTATCGGCCCTTATTTTTTCCATTCTCAACAATCCGCATTGGTGAATTCTTTGGCCGAAGTCGCTCCCGAATTTGGCGAAATGGAACAATACTATACCAAACAAATCAATCTCAAAGTGCAGCAATTGGCTAGTTTTCAACCTGATAACAAAGTGTTGGAAGATTTGAAAGAACTCGACGGCTTTTATGCAGATTTGAAAAAAGAATTGCAAAATGCTCCTGAAGGGGCCGAAGAGCGAATTGTAAATGCCATGATCAATAATTACCGAACCAAATTGGAAATCCTTGACCAAGTACTCAAAAAAATTCAATCAACTAAGGGCTTGCCAAAAAATAACCATTCCATTTGATGATGTCTTTTTGCTTTCATACTGCGT
>CAZJYF010000817.1:0-1558 GCA_964549665.1 uncultured Saprospiraceae bacterium | reverse complement strand
GACGGATATTGGCTTTTTTCTCACCAAATCTCCCGGATGGAATAATAACTTTTGTTTTTCCTGTAACAAAATTTACTTTGGGCTTTCTTTACTTCCTTATTTTCCAATCATTTAAAATTTGCCAGCATGCGACAATCAGTACTCGTTTTCCTTCCTATTGCATTGACCATCGTTCTGGGTTCTTTCAGTTGGGACGACTTTGGTGAAAAAGAAATCATTGCCAACTCAACTGCTTCCATTGTACAGGACAGCAGCTTTGACGAAGAAAAAGCCCTCGCGTACTTGCGCGAAAAGATTAAGGGCAGAGAGAAGGAACCTGCCGAAGATGTTTTTGAAAACATTAAAATTATGAAGGGATTCCGTGCCGGACGGTTGTTGGTCATTATGAAGCGAGGGTTTGCCAATTCATTGGGTGTCTCCTGTGACCACTGTCATGTGACGGATGATTGGGCCAGCGAGGAAAAAGACGAAAAACAAATCGCCCGCGATATGTGGCAGATGGTCGGCACGATAAATAAAGAATTATTGGCGAAGATTCCGAATCTGGAAAGCGAGAATCCGGGAATCAATTGCACAACCTGCCACCGCGGTAAGGTAAAACCGGCCAAAAGCATGAAGAAGAAATAAGAAGTAAACGGCAGGATAAGCTAAAACCGGCTTAGTTCTTCCCGGTGAAGCACTTCTCCATTTATTTCAAAAGTCAGCAAATATTTTCCCGAGGGAAGTTCGCCCCAATCTAATTTTGTCCTCGAAATCCCGGCAGGCACTTCCATAAATTTAAGCAGTTTGCCTTCCTTGTCGAGCAATCGGATCGATTTGGGTTTGACCGCTACGCTTCTGGGGAACTGGAACTTCAACCAATCGGGGGTAGAACTTGAGGAAATGGTGTACCATGAATTATGTGTTTTACGGTCGTACTTTATCGCCACGGGTCTCGCAGCACCCTTTCTTTGCAGGTGTTTAACGGAATGGCAATTCCACGCTTTAGGTCCGTAGTTTTGGGAGTATTGATACACCTTTAAATTGCTCAAATCGAGGACGGAAATTTCGTTACCTGCGTTGATGGTTGGCGATTTAATAATGGGGTCGGTTTTGTTGTCAATCAGGAAAAGGGTGTCGGGGCATTTTCCCACCCGGTCGAAGGTTATCAACAATGTTTCCTGGCCCGGTTTGTATTTGATATGCGGCTGGTCGGTAATGAAGCCGAAGGAAATGTAATCGAAATCGGGGTTGGCTTTTGGCCGGTAAGCCCGGGAATTGTCCAACCACATGCCGCTGTGATTTTTTACGTTCGCGTAGGTGAATCCACTGGGCGCCACAATGGTAATTTGACCGGAACCGGTGACTGTTTTTTCAGAGATTTGAAGGCTGGAATCCGGTTTTACATACACGCCCCAAGTTGAGCCGTTCGGCATCAGGGTGAGTTTGAACTGCAGCTGTGCAGAAGCGTTTCCAGCCATAAAAAGCAGGAAAAAAAAGATAAACGGATTCATTGAAGTGGGCCGATGGGTCTTTAAATTCATTTTTAGCAAGTATTCAGGGAACGGGAAATTAAGTG
>CAZJYF010000816.1:0-1559 GCA_964549665.1 uncultured Saprospiraceae bacterium | reverse complement strand
CTTTTTGGTTTGGGTTTATACGGCATTTCTATGACTCTGACCTACTTCGCCTCCACCATTTACCACAGCGTTCACCACGTTGAAACGAAGCGAAATTTCCGCCGTCTCGACCATATCTCCATCTATTTTCTGATAGCGGGAACGCATACCCCGTTTATCTTTCATTACCTGAAAAACACCACCGGGATGGTTTATTTGGTCGTCCTTTGGTCTTTGGCTATTTTGGGTACGCTTCACAAAGTTTTTTTCCTCGAACGATGGGAACGCTTTTCTTTGGCGCTCTATCTTTTCATGGGGTGGATGGTGGTTTTCATACTACCCGATTTACTGCCGGTGATGCACTTTGAGGTATTAAAATGGATTGCCATCGGCGGTCTTTTTTACAGCTTGGGGGTGGTGTTTTTTAATTGGGAAATCATCCGGTACAACCACACTGTTTGGCATGTGTGCGTCTTGGGTGGCAGCGCGGCTCATTTCATTGCCTTGTGGAAAGCCTTTTAGATTTGAAAAACAATTTCTAAGGTGCGTTTTGGATAAGAAAATTTTTCAGGCTTTAGCCCACTATTCCCCGGACACTAATTGAGAAGAAAAATAGGAGACTAAAGTCGAGAAACTGCACGACCTTGTTCACTGCCCTGAAAGGCGGCGCAATTCCTATAGACCGACTTTCCCATCGATAGAATTTTCCTTTCAAAGTTCCGGAGAAAGCTGTATATTCTGCGTTGTAATTTGCTAAAGCTTTAGGGACAGTTTCTTTTACAAACGTACAAAAACCCAATTCGTGCTCATCCATTTTACCCAATCCGGACAAAGGTTTCAGGCAAATTTATCGAGACCGTTAGATATTTCCATTCCATTGAATGGAGGCTCGAAGTCAGTGAATTGCTTCGATGCCCCTCCCCTGGAATTTGCCCCAGTCATAGCCGGCGATTTTATTGGTTCGACTGAAAAAGGCGGCCCGGTCAATTTTTTTACGGTGAAAATCAACCCGCATGGCAACGGAACCCATACCGAATGCGTGGGCCACATCGCCAAAGAAAAGTTTACGATCAATCAAAGTTTGAATAAGTTCCATTTCCTTGCTAAATTAGTGAGTGTTTTTCCAAAAAAAGCGAGCAATGGAGATCGGCTGGTTTTGAGAGAGCAACTCGAAGAAATTTTTCCGGAAGAGGAAGTGGAAGCCCTTATCATCCGGACCCTGCCCAACGATGTGGCGAAATCGCGGGCTAATTATTCTAACGCCAATCCGCCTTATTTGCATTGGCAAGCCGTTGCCTTTCTTGTTGAAAAAGGCGTCCGACATTTGCTCATCGATTTGCCTTCCGTGGATAAGGAGCAGGATCGCGGGCAATTATTGGCCCACCGGGCTTTTTGGAGATACCCCGGTACTTCCGTGCGACAAAATTGTACCATCACCGAGTTGGTTTTTGTGAAAGATGAAATCAAGGACGGTTTTTATTTGTTGAATATTCAGATTGCAAGTTTTGAAATTGATGTGAGTCCGAGCAAACCCGTTTTGTATGAATTAGTGAATTCGTAATTTTCCATTTCAGGCTGTT
>CAZJYF010000815.1:0-1559 GCA_964549665.1 uncultured Saprospiraceae bacterium | reverse complement strand
CTTTGTTGAAGTCGTCTCCTTTTTTCACTGACTATTTCCAATTGTTGTTGAGCTTTTCCCATGTCTTTCTCGCTCAATACCCGGCTAATTTTCAATAGCTTATAAAATTCTTCCGGGTCTTTTATCAACTGAATCAATCGTCCGTTGGAAACATTCGGAATCTCTCCGTTTTCGTAATTGCGCCACACATTGGTGCCAAACCCTAAAATGGCTGACATTTTGGTGGCAGAAAGTCCATACCGGCTTCGCATGGCGACAATCTCCTCTGTAAAGGGCAAATGATATTTTGCCCGGTATTGGTTGTGAACTTGGGTCAGATTGAGTTGCACCAAGGCCTCATCCTCAAAAGTTTCACCGCTATCTTCACATAAGTAGAAGTGGTAAAAAATTTCAAATTCTTCTTTGCGAAACGTCATTTTCCGACGCTCCCGTTTTAAAATCATTTCTTTCCCAGTTATTGGACTTTTCATGCTCTCTACTTTTTAAAGGGATATGTCATGGGGTATTCTGCCTTGTGAAAAGAAATACAAATAACTTGAGTAGAGGACATTCCCAAAGATATTTTGATGTAGATTTCAAATGATTTCACCACTTTACCAAACACCCACATTTCCGCTCCTCCGTATAACTTTTCTTCCATGGGCCCTGCTGAATAATCGGTTGCTTCCAGCCCTCGTAATACCTCTTTAGGGTTTGGGTATTTTTTTCCCGCCCACTTCGGAATAGCAATCCCCAGATTTCAAGCTTCACTTTAAAGTTGGAAAGAAAGTTTTCGATTGTTGAAAGAGCGATCATTTCTGAAAATTATGGGCAAAGATAAAGTGAAAATTATTTATTGTCAATTTTAAAGTTGAAAATTTTAAAATTAATGTATTTTTTTTAATCTTAAAGTTAATATTTTGATCTATTCTTAAAGGTCGTTGGTTGCATGGTTATCATATTTAGTAAGGATGAAAAAATAAATTCCTGCGTGCTCCATATCTACCCCAAAAATTGCTCGTGCGGATTTCCAATCCGTTACATACGTATGTACACGAACCCTCTGCAAATCTCCCGATTTGACCGACAGTGTAATCGGAGAAAGACCATGTCAAAGGAAAAAACCCTCGCTTCGCATTTTTAAAATTTCTGCAAAACCTTTCACTATCACCTCTGAAGTTCTCCTCCCCTGTAAGAGACTTTCACCTCCAGAAAATTCTCTATCTTTGGCAAAGAACCGGTTGCCCATGATGGGCACACACCTGAAATCTACCTTTGCCGAAACCTGATAAACTCGAACCCAAAGTAGTTGCATTTGACCCAGATAATTTTCCATTGGAACCATGCGAAAAATGTTGCTAATAGACGATTTTGTGAGCCGGTTTTCAGACACTTTTCCAGGTCAAAAGGAATTGCAGCCGTGGGAGGTAACTGAAAATCTTCCTGAAATTCTATACCAACTCATATCTCAGTTGGGCCCTGATTATATGGTTAGCGGTGGCATCGCCGTCCACGAGGGGGCCACCATTGAAAAGGGGACGGTGCTAAAAGCGCCGATCCTAATTGGTGAAAATTGTTTT
>CAZJYF010000814.1:0-1567 GCA_964549665.1 uncultured Saprospiraceae bacterium | reverse complement strand
TCATTCCCTTTCAATCGGACAAGTCATACAATGGGAACCGCCCCTTGCCCGCGATAATTCATTGGAAGGCAAATTGATGATGGTATTTTCAATATTTGCAGGATTGATTTTTCCCGTTCTAAAATCTTCCAGAAAATCGTTGGCGTGAATGACCGAGTAGCCAAAAGACTTGAAAGCTGCTTCTGTCTTGGGATTACGGTCGTAGGTAAGTGCGACGCCTGGTTTGAGGGCGACCAAATTGCAGCCATCTGTCCATTGTTCGCGTTCCTGATAGGGAGATTCCCCATTGCCGCTTAAAATAAACTCCATTTTAGGATTGATTTCATTGGTAATAAAATCGCGGATCGAGTGATAAAAGGTCGAAGTACCGTTTATTTTGTGAACCTCCACATTGGAACTCAAACCATCGATGACAATGGGTTTGAAAGCGACGATGTGGTGCTTATTGATTTGGGTGAAAAGGGTGTCTAGATGCATAAATGACCGGTCGGAAGGTATCTGGATTTCAACCACATTTTTAACAATGCCTTTTTCAAACAACTTATTTTGCAAGGAGTAGATACCATGCGCATTGGTTCGTTCACTGCGGCCAATTAAGAGGTAATCTTCGTTTAGCATCATCAGGTCACCACCTTCCACAGAGACCGTCTCTCCCCTTTTCGAAGGTGGAAATTCGTCCACTTGATTGAGGTTGATGCGTTTTCCCTCCTCCTCGAGTCGGGCAAAAACGGGGTGTGACCAAAAGATAAATCGGGTCAGAAAATTTTCCCGGAAGCGAGCTTCTTTAGCAGCTTTCGTGATGACCACATGGTCGTTGATGACCACCGCAATGTCCCGGGTGAAAATGTAATTTGGTATCGGGTCGAATAAAATGTGGTCCTGCTCCGACAAGTATCCGGTAATCAAGACCGTAGCCAATTCCAAATCCGACAAATCGGACAGCATTTTTTTGAACGCAACCGGCAATTCCTCGTAATCGATGATTCGGTCAATCAGCCATTCTTTTTTGTCCGAATCGGCACCGATCGCTTCCTTTAATAATTTCTGCGTTTCCAAGACATTTTCTTCACCGAGGAAGGCTTTTAAAACCGTTGAAAAAATATCGTGCTCTTCCTGCATCCTAGGCAGGTGCACGATGTCGTCGAAAAGCAATTCTTCTGCTCGCTTAGGTGAAATCCGGGCGATGCCGTTATCCGGGCGATGTACGATCACCCGCCTCAATTTCCCAATTTCAGACGAAACATGAATCTTGGCGCTCATAACTTTTGGGTTCAGGGTTTAGGGTTCAAGGTGTAAGGTGTATGGTTTAAGGTTTAAAGGGGAGGGGAAGGTTCCGAGCTTTTTATATTGGTCAAAACCTTGAACCCTAAACCTTAAACCATACACCTTACATCCCAAACTCACCCTATTTTCTCCACTTCGTAAATGGAGTTTATTTTCCCGGCAAAGATGCAATAAAAATGGGGATTTTCGTGGAGCAAGTTGACCTCCGTTGGTCGGCCGTCATCGATGTGGTTTGCTTTTAGTTTCGATTTAATCGTGAAGAAGGAATAATAGTAGTGCAATT
>CAZJYF010000813.1:0-1568 GCA_964549665.1 uncultured Saprospiraceae bacterium | reverse complement strand
AAATAGAGGTAATTTTGTGGATGAAGGCTTTCAAATAGACAGAAGCAGAAGACCCGTAGAGCAAGCGGTTGTTAAAAGCATTGCAATCAATGATGATTAAAATTAAACTGTTAACCACCAAACCGCTGAGAAGCAGGAAGGAGGTATAACCGCCCTGGTCAAAATTAAAATCGAACCAGTAAAAGGTCAAAAAGATGCCGATGAAAGAAGTCGGGATGAGCAGAACGATGGCAAATGCCTGCCGCAAGGATTCGAAGGTGATGGAGCAAATGAAAAATATCAAAGCCACGACTAACAACAGCAACCCGTATTGCTTTTGCCGGTCTTTGCCCCATCTCCATGTCTTGCGTTCGAGGGAATATCCGAGGGGCATTTCTTTGCGCATCTCCTCCATTTTGGCATTCAGATATTTGCTGCCGAACCGGGCCGAACCGGTGTATTCGAATTCCACCATTTGGATGTATTGCTGATTTTCTTTGTGAATGGTGGTGGCGATTTTTTGTTTTGTGAGGCGACTGATGTCTGAAAAGAGAGCGAAGGTGCTGCCAATAGGCTGCGGTTTGTTTTCCAAATCCCAAAGGTCGTTGGCAGGAAGTTGGCGGTTGATGAGGCGGACGGCCTGCGCACCCGGCAGGTAAAAATCGGGGCTTGCGGTGCGGTTAAAAGTTGAAAATACCTGCCTCAATTGACCCGGTTGCAGCTTATACCCGGCTAATTTCTGCCTGTCCGGTTCCAACTCAAACTGGTACAAATCTTTTTCCCACCAATTGAAATTGGCTTCCGTATTGACTTCCCGGATGCGGGGGTGGGC
The DNA here is from genome assembly GCA_964549665.1 of uncultured Saprospiraceae bacterium. Taxonomy (GTDB): domain Bacteria; phylum Bacteroidota; class Bacteroidia; order Chitinophagales; family Saprospiraceae; genus CAZJYF01. Next base: position 757 of record CAZJYF010000813.1, on the reverse strand, counting down.
TTCCAATTTATAGGCAAAGATATCCGCCTGATGATGCAATTCGTCGCGGTTGTAGCCCTTCATTGATATGCGAAAGCGTGGCGGCAAACTCGTGTTGTCGTTGCTGAAACCCCTGCCAACGCCGAAAATATTCCACTTCACCCCTCCGAGGTTCAGGCTGAAGGCTATCATGCGGCTTTTTAGTTGAAAAGGGAAAGAGAGGTCGTAGCCTTTATTGAAAAATACCTGCGTCGTCGCAAATTGACCGCTTCGAACATGGGTGATAAATTGGCGGATTTCCACATCAAATTGGCTCAGGTAGGTTTCCACTTTTTCAAATACGGCGTTCAACTGTTCAGGGGTCGCACCCTGCGGCATGCTGCCTTGAATGTGGAGCACCGTTTCTTCCGGTTGGCGATAGGAAGCCCCCTCGTAAACGTACCAGACAAACAAGCGCAAGCTGCCTCCTAAAGTTTTGTTTACCAATGGTTTAATATGCTCGATGTACCATTCATTGCCCAATGTTTTATTGTACCAGCTCCAGTCCTGAACTTTATTGGGTAACATGAAAACCGGCAGACCGAATAGCAGAATAACGGCTAATAGGGCGGTTTTGCGAAAGCGAAATAAAAGGGAAAGAATTTTTTCATACAAACGATTGAAGCGAACTATTCGGCGTTTTCTACGAACAGCCTTTTCAAAGTTTCGCTTGGAGTGAATACTGCCCGATTCATTTCCACCTAAAAACTTATCCATCAATGCAGGAATCAACCAAACC
>CAZJYF010000812.1:0-1570 GCA_964549665.1 uncultured Saprospiraceae bacterium | reverse complement strand
ATAACCACTGGCAACTCCCAAAATTTCACCTTTGCGGATGCTTCCTGATTTTTTTTAATTTTTTCAAATCTGGTAAGTTTTCCTTTTTCAAAAAGGAGGAGTCCTGGCTTATTTTTTCTCCGGTAAGGGATTCCATGTCCGGTTGTCCTGCGTTCCACCAAGCGGTATACCAAGCGCTTCCAACGGCCAGAATGGCAGCGCGCATTTGCTCTTCCACCATGCCGTTCAGCCGCCGATTGTAAGCGGCTGCGTAGTCTATGCAAGCCGTTTTGGTCAATACGCCGGAGCGTTCTTCGAAGCAATATTTCTTGTCGGGTATTTCTAAGTTCAGTTTTTTTTCAATTAACAAAACACTGTCCACCAATGTATGGCTTTTCAAAACAGCCTTCCAAAAAAAATCGGAGGGCCGTTCGATAAATTTGGCTTTGCCCACCCAGAAATCGAATTCCTTGTCCGCGAATAATTCGGGCAGGCGGCTTTCCCAAAGCGCGTGGATTCCGCGTTGTCCACTCATCTGTCCGTCGTAGTTTTGGGTGGTGTGCAAGGGCACATGCGCATCCGCTAGGTAATGCCCCAATTCAGCCGAAAGCCGCAGAATTTTGACGCTATCGCGTTCGAGAAAAGCCTTCGTCAGGCGACGCTGCATTTTTTGCAGATGGTACGGTAGTATCCCGTTGACTGAAAAAGAATCCACCGCAAAAGCCGTTTGGCAATCGAAATGGGAAGGGGGCCTGCCTGCCAATTTAGCCAAGCTGTCACAATCGATCAACCACTCCTCGGAATAATATTGTGCTAGGATGTTGTTGATGAAAAAATGACGGTAGCCCTTTTTGGAAATTGTTTTTTTTGAGTCCTCAAAAACCACCTCATTGAGCACCAAACTATCCGCGGGGCTCGATCCATTTTTCAGGTTTTCCCGCAATAGAAATAAGGTGTCCTGTTTGTCGTCCACCACAAAAATGGGTGTGAATTTCAGCAGCGCATCGGTCCAGTTTCTAGGCAAATTGGGGTAGGGATAAGTGCCGTAACGGTCCAAATCGATGTAGTGCCTTATTCCTTCAAAAGGAGAGGCATAGCGCCTCTTATCCGGGTCAACGGCGTGTTCGCAGATCCATCCGATATGCCTTTTATAGAAACCTATCAAGTCCGGCGGAAGAGTGAAAACAGCCATTTTGTTGATGAGGCGGTGGGCAAAAAAGCCCCAAAGAATGGGAGGGCTGGAGTGGAGTGGCGGGTTGGTTTTATGGATTGGTTGAATTTCATATTTCTTTGCAAAGGGTGAAGGTTTTTCTCCTGGCTCACTGGAAAACTCCACTTCTTGCACCCTGTTTCCTTCGATGGAACAATAAAAGTTAGAATAACCTTTCGGGAAGAAAAAAGAAACGAACAGGAAAAAAAAGGGGAGGTGAAATCTGCTTTTGCGGAATACGGAGTTCGACAATTTTTTATTAACAACCTGCCCTCTAGGGGAATTTGCATTCTTCGGTAAAGCGCCGCCGAACATTAATTTTCCACTAGGTGGTTGGTTGTGAAGATGGTTTTGTTCCACGATTTTAGGGTAAGATATTTT
>CAZJYF010000811.1:0-1575 GCA_964549665.1 uncultured Saprospiraceae bacterium | reverse complement strand
GGGGTGCAATTTCAATAATGGAATCTTGAAGGCTTGAAATTCATGCCGTTTACGCCAACACTTCCGATCTTCGATGGCTTCGAACGTTTTTTCATCTACTTTGCTCAATACCATTTATTTGACGCTGAATATATCTTCGGAACAAGTAACCCCAACCGTCAGGTCGCTTCCGAAATCCGCATCACAAGTCAGCTTTAAAACCGCCACTTTTGAACGATTTTATCGCCACTTCGCTTTTCTAATGCGACTTCTGCTGTAAAAGGGAAGAGCAATTTTCATCCATGTAGTAATGCCAACCCATTCTTTGTTAGTCTTCGGCATTCGCATCAACGATGATTTCATCGTAGATCCGTTCTTCCCGTCCGGAGTCCTTTGGTAGCATGATTTTTTTTGAATAATGAATGCCTCAAGGTAGCTATTTGTATAAAAAATCAATAATTTTTGGTAACTTCTTAATAATAGAAGGTGATTTCACCCGACACGACGACACAAGGCAGGAAGGACAACATTCTTGAAGCATTTGATAAATATGGGTCAGTCAATAATTGCTGACAAAACCTACATTGTGTCGTCGTGTTGTTGTGTGACACCCTTTGATTATTAAAATGATACTATTTTCGTTAAAATTTTATTTGCCTTAAACCTTGAAAAGCATATCTTTGAAAAAATATAAACCGATGAATACTTCAGATTTAAAAATTCAGCTATTCCGGCTGATGGATAGCCTTCCCGAAAAACAACTTTCGGAATTATACCAGTTTGTGGTGGATTTTGTGAAAAAGAAATCACCATCAGAAACCTTGGAAACACCTTGCAAGGAACGCAAGGCAGGAAGTATGAAAGGTGCTGTTCTTTATATGGCGGAAGACTTCGACGAACCTCTTGAGGACTTTAAAGACTATATGTGATGAGTCGCTATTTGCTTGACACGCATACTTTGATTTGGTTCCTGGAGGATAATCCTTCGTTATCAACAAAAGCAAAATCCAGGATTGAAGATTTGGAAAATGATATTTTGGTTAGTTTAATGAGCCTTTGGGAGATAAGCATTAAAATCAGTGTGGGGAAGTTGAAACTTGCTTTTTCTTTTGACCAGTTCATAAAAAGTATCAGCAAAGGAGGTTTTTCGTTTTTGTACCTGGAAACCACCCATATTCTGTTTATTGAAACCCTGCCTTTCCACCACAAAGACCCTTTCGACCGCATGCTTATTGCACAAGGTATAACAGAAAATTTGCCTATCATCAGCAAAGATGGTCGTTTTGATGCGTATTCCGTTGAAAGGGTTTGGTGATTTTTTTATGGTGACCATTTAGACTTGTCGGGGATGCAGGATGAATTTGCAAAACCCTTAAAAAATTATCAGCCACCATCAGCAAAATCAGCCCAATCAGCGTTGAAAAAAATACGCTCTTTGCCAAAGTCCCTCCGTCTCCAAAAGTTTTTTTATTCCATTATTCCCTACCTTTGCCGGCTGCCAAACCATTTCCAACCAAATTGAGTTAATTTCAGGAAGGAATTCAAATCTCGTCAAAAAATTTCTGCAGCAATAGAATCAATCAACGCCAGAAAATG
>CAZJYF010000810.1:0-1576 GCA_964549665.1 uncultured Saprospiraceae bacterium | reverse complement strand
ACCCTTGTTTTTACTTTTTTGTTTTGCCATTCCCTCCTTTTTTGTCAGAATTACCTGATGGACAGCATCTCCATTACAGACTGTGGAGGCTTCTTCCTCGATAGTGGGGGCGGGGCTAATCCCTACTCCCCTAATGAATCCTTTTCAACCCTCATTTGCCCCGATAGCACCACCGGTACCCACGTCCAACTAATTTTTAGCGCGACCCAACTTGCCTCTGGAGACGAATTGTGCTTTTTTGATGGTTCCACCGACCAAGCTCCTTCTTTGGGCTGCGTAAGCGATTTTAATGGGGCTTCCACCTTCATTATTCAAGCCACCGCAGCCAACCTGACGGGCTGCCTGACCTTGGTATTTACTTCCGATTCCACCTTCCAAGGGGCTGGTTGGAGTGCTGACATTAACTGCATTCCCTCCTGTCAGCTTATCGAGGCCGTCCTGGAAACCACCGACCCGGCCATCCATCCCATCGATACCGGATGGATTGATATATGCCCCGGCGACCCCGTCTTTTTTTCCGTAAAGGGGCTATATCCGCAAAACGGTTTGGCGTACAATCAAGCCGATTCGACTTCCACTTTTGAATGGAATTTTGGCGACGGAACCTTTGCAACCGACTCAGTCGTTTCGCATGTTTATTCGGAACCGGGGGGCTTTGTGGTTCAGTTGGCCATTACTGACCAATTTGGTTGCCGAAACACCAATTTCATCAGCCAACGGGTGCGGGTTTCTACTTTTCCGACCTTTGCAATTGACGATGAGGTACCGGAATTTATTTGTGCTAAGGATACCGTGCAACTCAATGCGGTGGTAAACCAAATTGACACGGCACATGCCGTGTCGGTTATTTCAAATGAGGGTGATTTTTTGCCGGAAGGGTCGCGCTCCGATTCACTTGCCTTGCCCGATGGCGATGGCGCTTCTTATCAAACCAGTATCGTTTTTTCAAACTTCGCGCCGGGTCAGGTTTTGACGAATATCAATGATTTGACGAGCATTTGCGTGGTCATGGAGCATTCCTGGATGCGCGATTTGGAAATTACACTGACTTGTCCGAGCGGTGAATCGGTCATTTTGCACAACCACCCCGGTCATATTGGAGGAGAGGTTTTTTTGGGTGTTCCTTTTGAGGCCGACGAAGGGCTTATCCCTCCCGTTCCCGGGCAAGGGGCACAATATTGCTGGACGCCAGATGCTTCAGCGGGGACCTGGATTGAATTTGCCAATGCAAACCTACCGCCTACTCTTCCACCAGGCGATTACAATTCGTTCGAACCTTTGTCCAATTTTTTGGGATGCCCTCTCAATGGGGAATGGATGATAAAAGTGCAGGATTTGTGGGCAATTGACAATGGCTACATCTTTTCGTGGGGGATTAATTTCAATCCCGGTTTGTATCCGGTTATCGAAACATTCACCCCGACTTTTGTGGCATGGGACTGGCAGCAACACCCTTCCATTTTCTTCCAAACCCTCGATTCCATTGCCGCTTCACCAGCCAACGCTGGTTCGGTGAGCTATACCTTTGAAGTGACGAATGATTTCGGATGCACCTTTGATACCATGGTCAACCTTC
>CAZJYF010000809.1:0-1580 GCA_964549665.1 uncultured Saprospiraceae bacterium | reverse complement strand
CTACGGAAACTTCGCCCGCCTGCTGGGCAAATATGTGCGGGAAGAAAAGGTGATTGCCCTTGAGGAAGCCATTCGCAAGCTAACTTCCCTGCCCGTTGGAAATTTGAAAATTAAAAAGCGTGGCGTCCTCAAGCCGGGTTATTTTGCCGACCTCGTCGTCTTTGACCCGGCCACCGTCAGCGACCATGCTAGCTACGATAAACCGCATCGTTATTCGACCGGGGTAGTACAGGTTTTTGTAAATGGGAAGCAGGTTTTAAAAGATGGAGAACCCACCGGAATAGCAGCCGGAAGGGCGTTGAAAGGACCTGGCTGGAAGCGAGAGGAATAGATTTGTTGGAGAGCCTTTGAGCCGGCAGAGGACTATTCAACCGTCCGGTCTAAAATTTGCTTTAAAAGCGAGAAATAGCTATTTACTCCAATTAAGTAACGACGAAAAAATAAGTTGGACATGTCGACGAGTTTATTTTGATTCTGGTTTTTCTTTAAAAGAGGGAGTATTGTTGATACTATAGCTTGTCCCGAAATTCCTTCGGGAACTGATTTTAAAGTAAAAACAGGAGTAAAAGGAGCCGTCCAAATGGTTAAGTTGTTCTTTGGTCGTTACTAAACCTTGATGCGTTGCGCAACCACAGCTTGCCACGAGCATATTTGGTTTTTTTCAACTATACGTCTATGCCAACAGGGGAGGGTCAAATGTACACGGCATCAAGTGTCGAAGATTCAAAGAAACGGTGGGGGGATGTCTCAAGCAGATGAGGGCGCTGCGGATAACCACATTACTGCGTTCCACGCAAGACCTGACGCCTCGGAAAAAACATCTGGAACCGATACTTGGTCTTGGAGCTTACCCCCCTCCGAAATTCAATATGGGTGTCACCCGCCCAACATATTATTTGACCCTTACTAAGGATGTGAATAGAATCGGTCTTAGCTATAAACTGACTTGATATGATTGTCCCAAATGCTGATAGCCTTGCGTTTCATCTCTGCCAAGTTTAGCCCTGATTTGTTCAAACCTCCAAACCTGTTCTTCAGAAAATAATCGCTCCCCACAATGAAGACAAACTTCTGCCAGAACTTTTAAGACAGCGGTATTTTTACCGCCACGAACAAGCTTCTCAACTTCTTTTTCAATCATATCATTTCCACAGATGGGACATTTATCAAATGGCCTCATAATTTCTTTTTTCTGGTTTTGAAATCAATCCACAAACTTGGGTCTGGCCGATAGACTGTAATCAGCACCGCCCACTTACTAATATCCATACTTTTGAACACAATCCTCAATTTCGCAATCAAACTGATTCCAAACTTTTTGAAGATTTACAGCAAATAATTTTCTAACTCTTCTTCGCTAACATATTACTCCACTGCCAATACCGGCATGATAGCAAAGATACTACGAACTTTCAAGCTTGGCAAAAAAAAACTATTCGCCGAAAATGTATCAATCCAACTCTACCTGAATCCCTAACTTCACCCCGTCGGGCAATTCAATTTGCTCGCCATTTTCCAAGGCATTCACCAAATCCAATTTCGTGGCGAGGGTTTCATTTTTGATGTACTCCCCAAAATGC
>CAZJYF010000808.1:0-1583 GCA_964549665.1 uncultured Saprospiraceae bacterium | reverse complement strand
CTGCAAAGTTTTCGGCGGTTCAAAAGCGCCGGTTTCGATTTGCTGCCCCACCGTTTTGTAGGCGTCCCGGAATGGTATTCCCTTGAGAACCAATTGGTTGACAGCTTCTACGCTGTAAAGGTAGTTGTATTTTTCATCGGCAAGAATGTCCGGTTTGACCTCTATGTTTTGGAGAACAAAAGCAGCAATTTGGAGGCAATCTTTCACCTCCGCGAGGGCGGGGAAAACCGATTCTTTGAGCAGTTGAAAGTCGCGATGGTAGCCGGAGGGCAAATTTCCGGTAATGGAAATGATTTCGTTGGGCAACGCCTGCAACTTATTGCACTTGGCACGGATGAGTTCAAACACATCGGGATTCTTTTTGTGCGGCATGATGCTCGACCCCGTCGTCAATTCGTCGGGAAGCTTCAGGAAGCCATAATTTTGGTTGCAAAAAAGACAAACCTCCATCGCCAGCTTTCCGACCGTATTTGCGATAGCCGCCAAGCCGAAACTCAGAAACAATTCGGTCTTGCCTCTTCCCAATTGGGCGTGGATGACGTTGTAATTCAACTCGGCAAAGCCCAAAAGTTCGGTGGTCATTTGCCGGTTCAGCGGGAAGGAACTGCCGTAGCCCGCTGCAGAACCGAGGGGGTTTTGGTTGATGATTTTGTAAACGGATTGCAGCAGATGCAAGTCGTCCGTCAGCGATTCGGCGAAGGCGCCAAACCACAAGCCAAAAGAGGAAACCATCGCCACTTGCAGATGGGTATAGCCGGGCATCAGCGTCTCTTTGTGTTGCTCACTCAGGTGCAGGAGGGTCTCGAACAACGCTTCCGTTTCCTCGACAACTTCCTGAATTTCAGCGCGAAAGAACAAGCGCAAATCCACGAGCACCTGATCGTTTCGGGAGCGCCCGCTGTGGATTTTTTTACCGACATCGCCCAATTCCTGCGTCAACATCAACTCCACCTGCGAATGCACATCCTCAACGCCTTCTTCGATTTCAAATACACCTTTTTCTACCTTTTGGTAAATTTTTTTCAAAGAGGACGCCAATTGCTGCCATTCCTCCGCCGAAAGCAAACCAATGCTTTCCAGCATTTTTATATGCGCCAGGGAACCTTGGATATCGTATTTCGCGAGTTGCAAATCCAACTCCCTGTCCTTGCCGACGGTGAAGGTTTCTATTTTTTTGTCGATGGAAAAATCTTTTTGCCAGAGCTTCATAACTATAAAATCACGGTTTATAAATTCATTTTGTTAAGGGACAATAGTGTCTTTTGAGGGACGTTTTAAAAAAAGTTTTCAGCCTCCTTTTTTAATAAACTTGGTCATGTCGTTTTAGATTTTTTCGCGAAGGTGGAGTTTTGAGCATCTTTTCCAAAATCATTTCGATTTTTTATGGAAAATCTTCCTTTTGAGTTGAAGAAAAGCCAACATTCCATGTTTCAAATTGAACTCATTTAAAGCTGCATTTTCAAGCTAAAAAACCCATCATGAAAAGCCTTAACATTTTTCCAACAATTCTCTTGTTTTTTGTTTTTTCCTCGATTAATTCATCGGCACAAGTAAACGTAGGCCTCAAAAGCGGGCTAAATATC
>CAZJYF010000807.1:0-1585 GCA_964549665.1 uncultured Saprospiraceae bacterium | reverse complement strand
TGGTTCTTTGATAAGCGCCATTTTAAAATTATCGAAAGCAAGATGGAGTACCCCCCTGACGCGAATTGCGGAGATGATTGCCGTGTCAGCTATCATATTTGCAGGTATCATCATCATCGTAGATATGGGGCGGCCTGAGCGCTTCCTAAATTTAATCATTCATGGGCGGCTACAGTCTCCAATCGTTTGGGACGTCTTGGTCATCAGCACCTATCTAGTCATCAGCATCCTGCTGTTATACATGCCCATCATACCGGACGCTGCACTTTTAAGGGACCACGGCAAGAACTTCCCAAAATGGCAACAAAAGATGTATCGCATTTTGTCCCTCGGATGGACTGGCTTGCCCGAACAAGTGCAACTGCTGCGAAAGTCTATTTTTATCCTTGCCGTTTTAATCATTCCGGTTGCTTTTGGCATTCACACCGTGACCTCCTGGCTTTTTGCTTCCACCTTCCGGCCGGGTTGGGATAGCACGAATTTTGGACCTTATTTCGTAGCCGGAGCTTTTATGGTGGGGGCTGCAGCTGTGATCGCCGCCATGTTCCTTTTTAGAAAATTTTATCGACTGGAACAATATTTTACTTTGAAACACTTCGATTACATGGGAAAATTATTGGTGATGCTTTCCCTGGTTTATCTTTATTTTAACATCAACGAATATTTTATCCCAGCATATAAAATGAAAGCCCTGGAAGGGGAATTGCTCCATTCCTTGCTTTACGGTTCCTATGCCTCCCTGTTCTGGTCTGTTCAGTTTTTCGGGATGATCGTTCCAGTGGTGGTATTATTATTTAAAAAAGGTAGGCGACCGCTTCCTCTGTTTATCATTTCCACTTTGGTGATAATTGGCGCCTGGTTCAAGCGATTTCTCATCGTTGTTCCCGCTTTGGCGTTTCCCTATATTCCGATGAACAGGGTACCCGAATCTTGGAAACATTATTTCCCCACTTGGGAAGAATGGGTCATCACAGCCGCCTCCCTTGCAGGCGCTTTACTGGTAATTTCCTTGCTTGTTCGATTGTTCCCCATTGTACCTATTGTGGAAACACTGGAAGAACACGAAGAAGAGGTTGAAGAAGCAAAGGGAATTTTGATGTCTCAAGAAATGGAAGTTGAATCATAAAAAACACGGTGATGAAAAAATGGAAAGGCCGTTTATTTTGGTGTATTTGCCTGACATTCGTCGCAAGCCTTGCATGGAATGTTGCCTTGGGCCAAACCCAAACAAAGAAAAAGAATAAAGCACGCATTCAATTAGAATATTTCAATGTAGTGGGCGACAGTCCCTACCTGAATGCAACTGTAAAAACGAAGGTTAAGCGTTCCTACCAAACGGTAGAAGGCGTTCCCGTCGGTTTCTACCTGCTCGATGAAAATGGAGAAATAGAGATAGGGCAAGAACTAACCAATGAAAAGGGGATAGCGAAGATTGAATTAGGGAAAAATTTTGCTTCTCTCGTAGACACCATTTTCATTCATCGTTTTTGTGCATTTTTTTTGATCAATTGGCAATTAATATTCTATAATAGGGAATGGGAAATCAGGTTAGCCAAGTGCAAATTGATCAACCGGCAAACTTAAT
>CAZJYF010000806.1:0-1588 GCA_964549665.1 uncultured Saprospiraceae bacterium | reverse complement strand
GGGCAGTCGAACAAATATACCCCGGGAAGAAAAGTCGAGTCGGTTCCCGTGCTAGTGAGCAAAATCCGGGCGCCTTCTTTGGCCAACGCATAGTCCGTTACGAAGGCAGTGACTTGCTCCTTTTCCGATTCTAATTCCCTGATAACCAGTTTTGTGCCGTTCTCTTTGCTTTCTTTTTTAACCTTTTTCTTTTTGCCTTTCTTCGGTGGTTTCAGGGCGGTAGAATCGGGCGGGCTGACTTGGGTGGAATCAACCACTGCCAGCGTGCTGTCTTTTTCCGGCTTCTCGATTTCTTTTTGGTAAACCAGCCAACCCGCCCATTTTTCGGGCAGCTTGAAGGAGGTGACTTCGGGTATTTTGACGAGCTTTTGATTGACCAAATCGTAAATACCGAGCGTATCTTTTTGCAGGTCGTCTTTCTCTACCTTCCGGCGGCGCATGGCTTTCAGGCTGTCCGAATGCGGTTTGATTTTGAAAATCACGAAGCGGCTGTCGGAACTGATTTGCGCCCCTTCACCCCGTTCGATGGAGGTAGTACTGTCCGTTTTGGCATCGTAAATATTGAGGACGGCATCGCCTTCTTCGGGTTTCAGGGAATAGGTGACCCACTCTCCGTCGTTGGCAATTTGCGGATTTTCGATTTTATTCCAGGAGGCCAGTTCTTCGTGTCCGAGTATTTTTTTGGAGGGGTTTTGAGCCGTTACAAAGGAGATGATAAAGCAGCACAGGGCGAAGGTGATAGTTCTTTTCATGTTTTTTTAAATTGTCAAATCGAAAAATTCGAATAAAATTTTCGTTTATGAACGACGAATTTAGAAATAATACTCGTTTATGTGGTAAATTTGACATTATTGGAATCCTCCAGAAAAACAAACAATCTTCGATGATTCTCGATAAAATCCTACCTCTCGGTGACCCCCGGCTTTACGAAGTTTCCGAATCCGTTAAGCAGGAAGAAGTGGAATCCCTGCGTCCTCTCTTTCGAGACCTTCATGCTGCCATCCTCGAATTCAGGGAAAAGTATAAAGCCGGCCGGGCCATAGCAGCCCCTCAAATTGGCGTGGGGAAGCGCGTCATTTGTTGGAACGTCACGAAACCGGTGGTCATCATCAACCCGCACCTGAGTGATTTGAGCGAAGAGAAGTTTGAATTGTGGGACGACTGCATGTGTTTCCCCGATTTGCTGGTCAAAGTGCGCCGTCACAAAAGCTGCACCCTGCAGTTCGTAGATGAAAATTGGCAGCCGCAAACCTGGCACCTGAAAGACGGACTTTCCGAATTGATTCAGCACGAATACGACCACCTGATTGGCGTCCTTGCCACACAGCGCGCTATTGACGGGAAGGGGTTTATGTTGCGCGTATAATTTGTTTTTTACTTTGGCAATTCTTCAATCCTTATCTAAGGTGATTTTTGGATAAATCTTCCTAACAACCAACAACTTAACCCCGGCGGGGTGACCCCGTTTGTAAGGGTTTGGATAATCCAATAGAAGCGCCTTTAGGTGCGGCACTTGGGGGACACACCTAAAGGCGCTAAACACTTAATTATCACATAACTACAAACGGGGTCACCCCTAGCGGAGTTT
>CAZJYF010000805.1:0-1590 GCA_964549665.1 uncultured Saprospiraceae bacterium | reverse complement strand
TTTCCAGCGAGAGCAGACGCAGCATCACCCTTTTATTCGGAGGATGCGAACCGGCGGGCACTTCCGGAAGGAAAGACACAAAAATCAGCCATTTGCCATCTGGAGAGGGATGCGGAAACCAGTCGTTGTAAACATCGAAAGTGAGTTGGGTTTGCACACTGCCATCGGGCTTCATGCGCCAGATTTGCATGGTGCCGGTGCGGACGGAATTGAAGTAGATAAATTTTCCGTCGGGCGAATAATCCGGCCCGTCGTCCAAGCCCGCTGCGTCGGTGATTTGGGTTTCTTCACCTATGCCCGCCGTTGGGATGAGGAAGATGTTGAAGTCTTGGTTCCTTCTGCCGACGAAGGCAAGCGTTTTCCCGTCAGGACTCCAACCATGCCAATAGGATGGCGCATTCAGCGTGATTGGAGTTCGTTTTCCACCTTCGACGGGCAAGGTGTAAATCCGGGAGCCAACAGCGTCGTTGTTGCTGATAACCAATGTTTTACCGCCCGGAGAAACGCCGTGGTCGTTGTTGCAATTTTCGGCTTTGTCGGTGTCAATTTGTTGCCATGCACCGCCATTGACCGGCGCTTTGTAGAGTTTGCCTCCGCTGTTCAGAATGAAATAGCTGCCGTCGCGATACCAATTGGGGGCTTCAAAATGGCGCTGCTTTTCGCGGATAATTTGGCGCAAACAAGTTTCAATATCGAGGACTTCCAAGCGGCTGACGACCTTTTCTTTCGCTATCTCGTTTTCATCGCCGGAGGTAGGCAGTGTGAGGCGAACATTGTCAAAACGGAGGTCGGTAGGAACAGGAGATTTTACAAAAATGCCAACGTACCACTCGTCTCTGTTTTTCAGGGCATTTCCATAAATGCGCTTCATTTCTTTTCCCGCATCCGCAGCGTAGGCAATGAGTTGATTCTTTTCTTTTTCCAAACGAAAATATTCGGGTGGCTGCTTTTTGGAAACTTCCAAAAGAACAGGTTTTTTTTCTGTATTCTCTCCAATGCTGTCAACAAAGACCAAATGGTGATTGCCACTTTCCAAAAGAAAAAACGGCGCATTTTCCTTCAGACCATTTCTAAGAATCAAACCGAAAGAGCTTTTGCCCTGCTGTTTGGGCAAGCGCATGTCGAGGAAAAAATCGCCGGTTACTTTTTTCCATAAAAAGTGAATGCCGGCTTTTTTTGCAGCTTCAAAATGGTAGGTTTGTTGCTCTTCTTCATAATAAAAATGTCCCCCGGCGGCGGTAGGAAGGGCGGTCTGTCCCTCAAAAATGCCCAAGGATTGTGGCTGCTTGGTTTGACAATTAAAACTTAACATCGAAATGCCAATCAGCAATTTGGTGAGCAATCGGTTTTTCATAAGCGGTTCTTCTGCAATGAAAAAATCAGGCGTAGAGCTCAGCGGTCAAAAGTTTTTTTTGAAGTGGCAGGCTTTTTTTTTGTGGTTGAGATTGTTGAACGGTTGAGTGGTTCATACAATCTGAAAAAATGACGATAAATTACACGCACACGAATTTTACCCAAGTTGTCAAAAATGCCTCGAAAAAACAAAGAAAACCATTTTTTCTCACTTTTTGATGCCCAGGATTAGATAAG
>CAZJYF010000804.1:0-1601 GCA_964549665.1 uncultured Saprospiraceae bacterium | reverse complement strand
ATATACTTCCCAATAATGTCTTTCCATCTATCATCTCCTAAAATTTTTTTTAGCACTGCTCGGTGTTTGCTGTTTATCTTTTCCCTTTCACAATTAAACTCCTTGAGATTTGAATTGTATGGCGATGGGCGGAAACTATAAGGATGGCTTTCAACTTCATCAATAATTGCTCTCACCCTTTGAATGATTTTTTTTCTATCCCTGGAAACGTCATCAACCACGGCACATAGTTTGTCTAATCCCAGTTTCCCCAAATTAGCGTGAATCACATCAAGTGCAGTTTTCTTTTCGCAAACAACCAAACATTTTGCCCCACTTTCTAAAGCATTAGTTATAATAGCTGAAAGTGCTTGACTTTTCCCGGTTCCCGGTGGACCTTGAATAACACGAAGGGTATTTTTTGATATAGAATTAAGGATTTCCTCTTGGCTTGGGTCTGTATCAACACTTGAGATTGTTGAGGTTTGGTAAGTTTCTACTTTTAAGTTTTCAAATTCAAATGAATCATGGTTTTCAATCAATTTATCGAAGTCCGCTATAATACTTTCTTTTTGTGTTCGGAATAATCCGAAAATTCCAGACCAACTAATCCAAGGTATGTTATTAGTGTCGTTCTCAATTAACTCTCTATTCGGGCAAAGTTCAATTTTAGCAGAAAAATCTTCATTACCTTCCAATGCATTCAATTGGTTAAGAATCTCTTTACTTATTTGGACTATTTCTTCGGAATCAATAATTCCATCTTCTAAATATTTGCTCGCTAGTTTACAAATTGTTATACCTTCATCTTGGTTAATATGGGAAATAAGAACTTCATTTAAAGAAATCGGAAAATCTTCCTTCTTAATTATTTTCCATTCATTGGCCTTTCTTTTTGATTTTTCTATATCTAAATGCCAGATTACAAGAGGTGCTTTAATGATTTTTTGGGGATTTTTTTTATCCCTTTTGAGAAGGATAGGATAGCCAAATCCAAAAGTTTTGATACCATGCTCGAAAAAATTATCCTCATTCTGATAGGAAAGTGAATTGAGCTTTTTTGCAATAAAATATAACGCAATTTTATCATCTTCCGATCGGTTATTGAGGTTAATTTTGTCAAACGAAATAGGAAGTTTAAATTCCCTTTTTGTGAAAAGTTTTTGGAGGAAATCGTCTGCTAACTCTTTGTTGATGATTTTGAATTTGCTTGCATCCAACCTTGTGGCATATCGTCCAGGCAGGGCATTGAGATGAATTGATCTTAAATTGCCCGTCTTTAATTTTCGGATTAAATGTTTTAAAAAATCAATCGATGGCATTGAAATTTATTGTTCTTAAATTTTTCAGTAAATTTCTCCAATCATAATCAAAATCCAACCCCAAAATAGAAAAAAAAACAAAAAAAACATATTAAACATTATCGAATTATTTTTCCTGCTTTATATCCATCAATTGTAAATAATTGAATTATAATTCGATGTCACCTTGAAAAATTGAAAAAGCGCTCCGACAATCCATCGCTCTATAGAAAAATCGGGACGTGAGTTTGCATTTTTTAAAGACCCAAAAGAAGGTCTATTTTTATACATTTGTGCCGGTTTTTAAAATTAGATAAAGAG
>CAZJYF010000803.1:0-1603 GCA_964549665.1 uncultured Saprospiraceae bacterium | reverse complement strand
TTTTTATGAATAATAGATTCTTATTTACGAACATCTCTAATCTTTTGTCTAAGGTCTGGACTAAACAAAAATTCATGTGCGGAATCTTTGGCATCATCCACCAAAATAACCAGAAAATTGGCAAAAAAGAATTGCGAGCTGCCAATCAACTCGCGGCGCATCGGGGTCCCGACGATTCGGGTTTCTGGTTGGTGGATAACCTCGCCTTTGCCCATCGCCGCCTGGCTATTCTCGACCTTTCGAAAAAGGGGCATCAGCCCATGCACTTCAAAAAAAACGTCATCACCTACAACGGTGAAATTTATAACTATTTGGAAATTAAGAGATTACTCGAACAAAATGGCTATTCTTTTGCCTCCAAAACCGACACGGAAATCATCCTCGCCGCTTACGACTTTTGGGGTCGCGATTGTGTGCAGCACTTCAACGGGATGTGGGCCTTTGCCCTTTACGACGGCGAAAACAATCGCGTCTTTTGCTCTCGTGACCGCTTCGGCATCAAGCCGTTTTATTACACCCAAATCGGAAATAAATTTTGTTTCGCCTCCGAAATTAAGCAATTCACCGCAATCGAAGGTTGGCGGCCGAAAATGAACCGGCTCCGGGCTTATGAATTTCTCTCGATGGGATGGCACGACCACACTGCTGAGACTTTTTTTGATGGCGTCCGGCAACTTCCAGCGGGCTGCCATTTGATTTACGACCTGAACGGGCATTCGTTTGAAATTGAAAAATACTACGCCCTCGAAGAAAAAATCACTCCCTCTCCTACCCTTCCTTTTGCGAAGACCGTCGAAAAATTTCGCAAACTTTTTTATGACTCGGTTCGGCTGCGGTTGCGTTCCGATGTGAAGGTGGGCACGGCACTTTCGGGGGGGTTGGATAGTTCGTCCATAGCTGGAACGATGTGCAACCAATTGAAAACCAAAAACTTAGAAGAACAACAAGAAAGCGTTTCGGCCTGTTTTGACAATCCTCTTTTTGACGAAAGTCAATTTATCGATGCCGTTGTTGCGAAAACGAATATACGGTCGCACAAAGTTTTTCCACAATTCGAGCATCTTTTTTCCGATTTACAAACCATCACCTGGCATCAGGATGAGCCGATTGCTTCGGCGAGTGTGTTTGCACAATACCGCGTTTTCAAAACTGCCAGGGAGCACGAATTGACGGTAATGCTGGACGGGCAAGGAGCAGATGAAATCCTCGCTGGCTACGACAAATTTTATGCTCCCTTTTTAAAAAACTTGTTTAAAATCAATCCTTTGCGGGGGCTGTATGAGTTGGCTTCCTATTTTCGCTTGCACAGCCAAACGGCTTTGGAAGTCATCAGGGCGGTCCGCAAAAGTTCTCAGTTGCCGTCAACGGATTGGCTACAGTCCGGTTTTGTTGCACCCCCTAAAATGCGGTTCCCGCGTTCGGTTGATAGCGATGTGGGGGCTTGTTCGTTGAACCTTTTACAGGAAGTGGGCTTTCCGGTTTTACTGCATTACGAAGACCGCAATTCGATGGCACATTCCGTCGAGTCACGCTTGCCCTTTTTGGATTACCGCTTGGTGGAATTTTGCCTTTCGCTGCCGGACGATTTCAAAATCCGCCACGG
>CAZJYF010000802.1:0-1605 GCA_964549665.1 uncultured Saprospiraceae bacterium | reverse complement strand
ATGCCCCCGCCCGAATTTCAGGAAAAGCAGATTCATTCCCACAGAAGCCAATTCCGAATACTCCCGGAAATCTTTGGAAACCACCATTCCGACTACAAAACCCAATTGGGCAATCATCGACTGACTGTATTGCTTGGCGGAATGGCGCGCAGCGATGTGCCCGATTTCATGCCCCAACACCCCGGCAAATTCGGCCTCGTTATTAAATTGTGCCATGATGCCCCGCGTAAAATAAACGTAGCCGCCCGGCACCGCAAAAGCATTCACCACCGGCGAATCCACGATGCGGAATTTGTATTCCAAATTCGGACGATGGGAAATGGAACCCATCTTTTTTCCTTTTTCGTTAATGAAATTCTGCAATTTCTCATCCTGATACAAGCCAAAATACTTGATAATTTCCGGGTCCGATTGTTTGCCCATCGCCAATTCCTGCGATTCCGACATCAGCATCAACTCTCGCTTGCCCGTCACGGGATTGTAGGCGCACTGCAAATTCAGCAGCACGAAACCGAGAACCAAGAAGATTAATTTTGTCGAAAAGAAAAGTTTGCGTCGCATTCTAAGTTCGATTTATAGGGTGGATAAAAATGTTCTTTGAACCAGCATTTTTAAGCTTCAATTTACAGACGAAATAATTCCGCCCAAAGTAACAAAAGTCGTTGGGAGCAAAATAAACTTTGATTTTCAAGTGGTATCGAAAAAGAAAACTTAACGATTATCGCCTTGCTAAAGGTAATGTTTTTTTGGCATATTAGTCTATTGAAAACTGAATGAGCGCTACATGGAATCGCTACTTTTTTGTATTTTTGTAAGCAACAAAGCACCTCATTAAAGAGTCGGTTTCCAGAAATCCTGAAACCCATCCGGAGGATAAATAACTAAAAAAGATTCTTCATCTTTCACATAAAAACAGAAAAAGAATGACCCTTTAAAATTCAATGACATGACCGTCGCCGAAATAAAAAATGACCTGCACCGAATGGTAGCCGAAACAGATGACCCGAGTCTTCTCAAAGCTGTCAAAGAGGTGTTTATTGCCATGAAAGAAAAGCAAACCGGAGAATGGTGGGATTTGCTTTCAGAAGAGGAAAAACAGTTGGTCATAAGTGGGGAAGAGCAAGCCCACAAAACCACGTTTATTCCCAACACACGGATACGCAACAAGATAGAACTATGGATGATTAGAGCTGCAACTGGGGAAAGCATCGAATTTCATGAAGACACCCCGTCCTCAGAACGGGCAAAACCCTTTTTAATTCAACGTGCCAAACCCCTCATCCGTTTTGACCCGGTCAAATTTTTTGGAAGAAAATTAATCTTTGCGCTTGAACTTTTCTATCGCAGTTTTCGCAAAATCGGAAAGAACTAATCGGCCACTTATCGCCGTGCGTTCGTCCAACAAATCATTCCAATGCTCGGTACCGGCCCAAAAAACTTTTTTCAACTCTCGCATGGCTTCGGGGTTAAAGCCCGCTAGTTTTTCGGCAAAGGTTCCCAGATAGGCATCCAATTGTTCGGTGGTTTCAAAAACTTCGGCGAACAAGCCCTTCTCCTTTGCCCAAGCGGGGGTCTGCCATTCGGTGGCATTTACGGCAAGTTGGC
>CAZJYF010000801.1:0-1609 GCA_964549665.1 uncultured Saprospiraceae bacterium | reverse complement strand
CTCCTTTTAAACCAAATGGCGGAAATAAGAAAACATTTGTCCGATTTCAGAAAGCCTCTTCCATGCTTTCCACCACATTTTTGCAGCATCCTTTTTCAGTTGACAGTTCGCAGTTTTTAGTCAGTTGATTTCATTTATTACGAGTAACTACCCAGCATCCCATTTAATCCCGAAGGGATCAAATTTGAATAACCCCGAATGAATTTCGGGGAGCTACACAAGCAGTTTCTCTAACCCTGAAAGGGTTGAAAGCTGAGAGAACCTGACGGCTATTCAACCCTTTCAGGGTTGTGCGCAAATTATCATGTTCACCTCAGATTTCATCAGAGGTTATTCATGTTCTATCCTTTCAGGATTTAATTGGGTGCTGAATAGTTACAATTGCCAACTTCAATCGGAACATATTTTAATCCTTAAAAATTTTAATTATGACAAATTTTACAACTCGTTTATTGATAATCTCCCTTATAACAACAGGCTTCTACACCTTTACCACCGCTCAGGATTTAAGCAGCTTCTCACCCGTTGCAAATTACACCCTCCAAAGTACGGCGGAAGACGCTTTAGGCAATCTGACACCCATCGAACTTATCAATGCTCCTTTCAATGGCGCGGAGGGCGTATTTTCTTTCGGAGGCTATATTTGGGGTGCCGATGGGCAAGATTCCACTTTGATTAGAACCGCACACCTGGCGAGTTTATATGACACTGCTTTTGCCGTTCAATTGGATTTCAAAATCGACACCATCGATGGCAATCGCCCGGTGGTTGTTCTTGGGCAGGGGTGGCGTTACCTCGGTTTGAGTGTTCGCCACGACAGCATTTTTCAATATAGGTTCAACAACACATTGTATGAAATCCCTGCCCTGAGAGCTGAGCCGCAAAAGTGGTACACGCTGACTATTATTTATTCGCAAGGTGCCTCTATTGCAAAATTTTATCTCGATGGAAATAAAATTGCCGAAAAAACCGGCGCATTAGATCGCCCCGATAACGATGGCAGCCTCAGCAATACCGATTTTGGCGCGGGCTCTGCCTTCCGGGGCTATTGGCGAAATCTGAAAATTTATGAGGGCGGAATAATCTCTTCCACCAATGACTACCGGCGGTCCGTCCTTCATTTTTCCATTTATCCCAATCCCGTTTCGGATTTTTTGACAATTGAAAAGGAGGGGGAAAAATTACTTTTTGCTACTATCTCTGACCTTAACGGCAAGGCCTACATTCGGAAAGAGCTATCTGAAAACAACACTCAAATTGACGTTTCCACATTGCCGACGGGTATGTATTTTGTGACTTTGGTTAGTAAAGAAGGGAGCGTTGGGAGCAGGGAATTTGTGGCTTTGCGTGCTCCTTTTCCATAACCTCGTAAATTGAATCCTTGCGAAAGCACTTTACCTCTTCAATGATTTTCTCCGACTTCAATTGGGGATGTTTTTAAAGACCCTTTTTCCTCGATTTCCAAAACTTTCATCTTCACTCCGGCACTTACTTTTTGACCTTGTTTGAAGAAAAACGGTTTTTGGGTGCTAAAAGAGTAGTGGTGATGGAGTGAAATCTGTCTTCATTAGAGAAGGGTGTTTTGATATGATTTTTCAATTCTTTCCTC
>CAZJYF010000800.1:0-1612 GCA_964549665.1 uncultured Saprospiraceae bacterium | reverse complement strand
CCGGCAAAATGACCCCATCCACCCCCACCTCGATGCACTTGCGAACAAAAGCCTCTTCGCCGTACTGCATAACCTGATTGAAATAGCCCATCAAGATGATCGGAATCTCCGTTTTTTGGCGCAACTTTTTTAGTTGCTCAAAAAGCAAGTGCAAGGTCATTCCGTTTTTCAACGCCACTTCGCCACTGTATTGGATTGTCGGCCCGTCCGCCAAGGGGTCGGAAAAGGGGACTCCGACTTCGATTAAATCAACGCCGGCTTTTTCCAAAGCCAAAATTATTGGCTCGGTATCCTCCAAATTCGGATAACCCGCAGTGAAATAAATATTCAGGAGGTCTTTATCTTTTTTTGCAAAAAGGGTTTTTAACCTATTCATTATCAATGTATTAAAAATATAAAATCAGTAGCTTTCGACTACTTTTCGATTGAAAATCGCTCGAAATGTTTGATATAAGTCGCCAGGTCTTTGTCCCCGCGACCCGATAAATTTACCACGATCACATCTTCTTTCTCGAAGTCAATTTTGTCTAGCGCTGCTAAAGCGTGGGCACTTTCCAAGGCGGGAATGATGCCTTCTTTCAGGGAAAGGAAATAGGCAGCAGCCAATGCTTCATCGTCTGAAATGCTCACCGCTTCAGCCCTTCCCGTAACTATCAAATGTGCGTGCAGGGGTCCGATTCCGGGATAATCCAAACCGGCGGAAAGCGAATAAGGCTCCACTATTTGCCCGTCGGGTGTCTGCATCAAAAGCGTCCGGCTGCCGTGGATGATGCCTTTGGTTCCAAGAACACTCGTGGCGGCGGACTCGCCACTGTAAATGCCCAAACCCGCAGCTTCCACCGCTACCAAGCGGACCTTTTCCTCGTTCAAATAGTGGAAATACGCCCCCGCCGCATTGCTTCCCCCACCGACGCAGGCAATGATGAGGTCGGGATTCGGGCTGCCCGTTTTTTCTTCCAACTGTCCCTGCATCTCTTCGCTAATGACCGATTGGAAGCGCGCCACCATGTCGGGGTAGGGGTGGGGCCCCACCACCGAACCGATGATGTAGTGGGTGTCCAAAGGGTGGTTTATCCAATCGCGAATCGCTTCGTTGGTCGCGTCTTTCAAGGTTTGGCTTCCACAGGTTGCCGGACGGACTTCGGCACCCAACATCTTCATCCTTGAAACGTTTGGCGCCTGCCGTTCAATGTCTATCGCCCCCATATAGACCACGCATTGGATGCCCATCAACGCGCAAACCGTCGCCGTGGCCACACCGTGTTGCCCTGCCCCGGTTTCGGCGATGATGCGCTTCTTGCCCAATCGTTTTGCCAGGAGAATCTGCCCGATGGTGTTGTTGATTTTATGCGCGCCGGTGTGGTTGAGGTCTTCCCTTTTTAAGTAAATGTTCGTCCGGTAATGTTCGGAAAGCCTTTCCGCAAAAAAGAGGGGGGAGGGACGGCCTGCATAATCTTTCAACAACTTCCGGAACTCCTGTTCAAAGCTTTCCTCCTCCATAATTTCCAGGTAATTGCGACGCAACTCCTCCACATTTGGGTAAAGCATTTCCGGAATATAAGCGCCTCCGAATTCTCCGTAATAACCGCGTTCATCAATTTTTATCATTTTC
>CAZJYF010000799.1:0-1613 GCA_964549665.1 uncultured Saprospiraceae bacterium | reverse complement strand
CAGCTGAAGGAGGTCGAGTTGAGATATGGGTTCACCTAAGCCTGGATCTTTGGGCTTGGTTTAAAGGCCTTTCAGAATCATATTCTACTCTAGCTGCGATAATTGGCATGGCGCACATAATAGCTACGCTCAATTATGATTTGATAACTCTGGAACATCTTAAGTTGCCTCTCCTCAATATTTGGGGACAAAAGGGCAGCGGCAAAAATTCTTTTGTCGAAATGTTGCTTTGTCTATTTGGAAAGGATGAAAATCTGACACACTTAGGAAATTCCACTCCCAATAAAATTAGTCGTGACATGTCTCATACGGCAAACATTCCACAATGGTATGATGAATATAAAAGCGGTGGAAGATATTCATCTGCCATTGATGAGGTTTTAAAAGGCTTTTATGACCGAACAGGCCGTGGCAAGGCCACCTTCACCAACGACACTAAAACCACGCAAGATAAAATTATGACTTCTGCAATTATTACCGGTCAGGATTCTATCAAAAATGAGGCGTTATTATCACGACTTATAACGCTCCAATTCCCAACCATCCAGAATGATAAGGAAAAAAGCAAGCGATTTTTCGCATGGCAAAACGCTTTCAGATTAGGCTTGGGGCATCTTTTAGCCAAATTTTTATCCTACCGGCCATTGATAGCAAAAAACTTAAAATCGAAGGCTGAGGAACTTAAAATTATCATTGGAAATGAAATGATAGAACGTGGAGATAAGGTAACAACCAGATTGATGGAGAATTACGGAATTCTGCTCGCTCCGATGGTTATTTGTTTAGAAAATGGTTTGCCTCTTTTTGGTGAATGTAAAAATCCTCAAAATGAGATTCGAGATTTGCTTCCATTCGTATTTGAAAACATTGAAAAACAAGCCAAGAATGAAGAACAACAAGATGATGTAACTATTTTTTGGGAGGACTTTTTTGCAATGGCAGACAGGGACAAAATAATAGAGCAAAAGGATTTTAAAATAGAGAACGACGAGGTTTATTTCAGTGCCTATGTTTTGCAAGAATACCAGAAGTTCAACTATCAATCAGGTAATCAAAGTTGGCTTTCAAAAAATGATTTGATTAAATACATGAGCCAAAAGGAATATTACATGGGTAATAGCAGGAAAACGATGTCGTCAAGAACAAAAAACGAGAATACGCAAAAGAGGTGTCACGTTTGCAACATTCGGAAAATGCCTAAAAGCATCCAGGAGAAATTCGAGGAAATTTCACAGTTTAAAATTGCTAAAAAGTGAGGTTTTGAAATTGAAAGAATCCATAAAACACTGGGGAAAAAGGAATCTTAGGGCTTTCATTATTTGGGCTATTGAAAAAATCGAACTCGATACTTATTTTTTCAATTATGAAGAAGATGAACCGGAGGGAAAAACACCGGCGGACATCAATTTTAAAGTAGCACCAGTGTCCCCCAGCCCCTACCCTGGGAATAACTTGGATGGATTTTTAGAAAAACCTGAAGGATATGGATTAACACATGATGCAGCAAAATTGAGAGAAGAATTGGACCGTACAAAATTGTCAAAAAAAACACGCGTTCCACCCGAAGATTGGTTTAAAAACGAGACAGATACCGAAGAAGCTCCGGAAGAATA
>CAZJYF010000798.1:0-1621 GCA_964549665.1 uncultured Saprospiraceae bacterium | reverse complement strand
TTCATCAAGGAAAAGAACAGATGATTTAACATCCTAAATCATTGGTTTTCGACCTATTGTCCTTTTTGTCTTGATACAAAAAGAACGAAAAAAATCAAGACTGTTTTCATTTCTTAACGCTGCGTAGATTCAAAAAACCTAAACTCCGTAAACTCGCTTTGCTCAAACAGTACGGAGTTTTTAACGGCTTTTTGAGTCTACTCCACTAAAATGAAAAAGGTCAATCCCACTTCAGCAGTCCGTTTCAAGTGCGCAATATGAGTTAGTAATACTTATTTGTTTTAGCTTTGCTATCAATCCTTGTAAAGCATGGATTCATCTGAAAATTTTATTTTCAAACATTTCTATGGAAGCATTGAGTCATTAAAGCACTATCCCATTTAGGCATTTCCGTTAAAATGGAAGTGTTACCTTACTTATTAATGACCAATGACCAATTAATTTCTCTAATTTCCAAAACATAAACTTATGCAGCGGTTCTTTTTGATTCTTTTTGTTGGATGCGGATTTTTCTTTTCCGGCATGGCGCAGGATTTGCCCAATACGAATATCTACCTTTTTGAAATGGAACGGGACACCGGCGGGACCTTCCTTTTTCGTTCCCCTAAATTTCTCACCGATTTTAACCGGGACGGGTACAACAACCAACCTTGTTTTATCGGCGATGACCTACTGTATTTTTCAGCCCGTCTTTCCAATTCCAATCAAAATGACATCTATGCCTTCGACCTGGAACAAGGAACCAAACTGCAGGTGACGAAAACGGCGGAATCGGAATATTCTCCAACCTTGATGCCGGATGGACTTTCCTTCTCTGCCGTCCGGGTGGAAGTCACCGACAAGCGGATTCAACGGCTTTGGGAATTCCCGATTGACCGGATGAACAATGGCAAACCGGTCTTTCAATTTATGACCCGCGTGGGTTACCACCATTGGATCGATAGCTACCGGATTGCTCTTTTTCTCGTGGGTGAACCCAATGAACTCGTCATAGCCAACCTGCAAAATGGCTCTGTCGAACACATCACGACCCATGTCGGAAGAGGCTTGCAAACTTCTCCCAATGGCCGGCTCGTTTTTATCGACAAAGCCACCGAGACTACCTGGTTTATAAAAGCCCTGGACCTCAGCCAAGGCAGTGCGAAATCGGGAATCATCGTCCGGACCCTGCCGGGCAGCGAGGATTTTGTGGTGCTAAGCGACGGAACTATCCTGATGGGAAATGGAACCAAATTGTACAAATACCATCCCCAAAAAGACACCGACTGGAAGGAAATTGCCGACTTCCGCCGGTACAACCTCAGCCGCATCACCCGCCTGGCAGTAAATGGGAACGGCAAAATTGCCTTCGTGGCAAGCCCTAGTACGGTTGGGAGTCAGTAGGATTGAAGATATGATGTGATTCGTATTTTTTTGTTTGACCGGGGAATAGGGTGCATAGTTGTGGTTATTTTGATATTGGCAGTGGAATACATGTTATCTGTAAAAAAAGTTAAATAAAGAAAATATCAACAATTGTTGTTACCCCTCCAATTGGACGGTATAACAACAATGAATATACACACTCGTTAGCAACAATAAAGAAAGAAACCGCGACATGAATAATTTAAATCAAAAAATG
>CAZJYF010000797.1:0-1635 GCA_964549665.1 uncultured Saprospiraceae bacterium | reverse complement strand
TTTCGAACATCTCCGTTTAACCAGGAAATAGTTATGAACGTTGAGCGATTAGAAAAATTAATTTCAAAAGGCGAAGGTATTCGAACTGAATTCAAAGAATGCCGGTCGAAGTTACCTGCAAAGCTATTTGAAACAATTTGTGCCTTTTTGAACAGGGAGGGAGGAGATGTTTTTCTTGGCATAAGGGACGACGGCAGCATTTCAGGTGTGGACCCTACAGCCATTGGAACCTTAAAAACCAATGTCGTCAATTTGTCCAATAATCCGCAAAAACTAAATCCGCCCTTCATATTATTTCCAATTGTAACTGAAATTGCGGAAAAGAAGATTATCCTCATCCAGGTGCCTCAAAGTTCGCAAATTCATCAATCGGCAAACGAAGTATTTGACCGAAGCGAAGATGGAGATTTCAAAGTCAAAGATCCCGCTCGAATAGCCGGTATTTATAATCGAAAAAAGATTCACTACACTGAGGGTATCATATTGCCTGCATTGCGTTTTGAAGATTTTAAAGCAGAACTTTTTCCAAAAATCAGAAATCTCATAAAGAGTTCAGATTCGAAGCATCCTTGGCTGGCGTTAAACGATCAACAACTACTTTTAAAGGCAGGCTTGTATAAACGGGATTTCCAAAGCAGTGAGGAGGGTTATACCCTGGCAGCGGCTTTGTTGCTTGGAAAAGATGAGGTGATTCAACAAATTTTGCCTCATTATAAAGTAGATCTTCTGCTGCGAAGGGAAAACATCTATCGTTATGATGACAGGCTGTATATTCAAACCAACCTGGTGGAGGCTTATGAACAAATAATGGACTTCATAGCCAAACACTTGCCGGACAAGTTTTTCATGGAAGACGATTTGCGGGTTAGTTTAAGGACGAAAATATTTCGTGAAATTGCAGCTAACTTATTGATTCACAGGGAATACACTAACGCTTACCCTGCCACTTTAACCATTTTCAAAAATAGAGTAGAAACGACGAATGCCAACAACCCTAATGGTACAGGTCCCCTTTCGGTGGAAGAATTCGTACCTCTTTCAAAGAACCCGACTATCTCGAAATTCTTCGTTCAATTAGGCAAGGTAGATGAATTGGGTTCGGGGGTTTTAAATGTCCACAGGTATTTGAAAAGTTATGCACCGGGCAAAACGCCTGAATTTATCGAGGGCATTATTTTTAAAACGATAATTCCCATTGCGCAGATATTTGATGATACTATAAATGATACTATAAATGATACTATAAATGATACTATAAAACAGCGGCATTTATTGGAATTAAAATTTATTTCCCAAAAGGGAGGCTGTAAAACAAAGGAAATATCGGATTCAATGAAGGTTCAGCTTACTACTATTAAAAGAGACCTTATTCTCCTGAAGTCACTGAAATTAATCGAATATCGAGGTTCGAAAAAAACGGGGAAGTATTTCATTACTTCAGAAGGTGAAAAAATATTGAACACGTGATTTTTTTCAAATTTCATTTTTATGAACAGAATCTTTTCCACCCTGATTATATTTGCTGTTTTCATCATAACCTCCTGTGAATCAAAGCATGAAGACATCACCGTTACTAGCCTCTTCACCGAAATGCCTTCTTCTTTTACCGGAATCGATTTCACGAATCGATTGAAA
>CAZJYF010000796.1:0-1644 GCA_964549665.1 uncultured Saprospiraceae bacterium | reverse complement strand
AAATTTAGGGGCTAAGGAGAATTTACCCCATAAAAAAGAGTTTTAAAAACCGCGCTAAACGATTCCATTATTGACGGCATAAAGCACCAATTCGGAGGCGGAATTCAGGTTCAACTTTTTCATGATGTTTTTGCGGTGGGTATAGACGGTGTGGGTGCTTAAATTCAACTCGGCTGCGATTTCCTTGGCTATCAATCCGCTTGCGACCAAACGAACGATTTCGACTTCCCGCGGGGTCAAGGGGGTTGGTGAACAGTCTGAACCCTGCGGGAAAGATTTTTCGAGGATGTAATTCAGCACATTTTTGCAGAAAAACTTTTCTCCTTTGGCAGTAGCAATAATGGCATCGATGATTTCTTCTTCGTCACATTCTTTGGTCAGGAAACTGTTTACCCCATTTTCCAAAACGCTGTAAATCGTGTTTTTGTCTTTATCGGCGCTGATGATGAGCAGGTTCGTTTGGGGAGCAATTTCCCTCACCTTTTCTACGGTTTTGCAATTGAAATGGTCGTGTTGTTTATAATCCAAAATGACAATCTGAGGCGTTAATTCCCGCACTTGTTCAACCAATTGGGCCTCATCTACCACCTCTCCCACGATTTGGAATTCTTCTTTGGAAGAAAGAATGTGTTTCAATCCTTCCCGAATCAAATAATGGGAGTCTGCAAGGATTATTGAAATTGGTTGCATGGTTCCGTTTTCAAAAGTGAAAGATGCCGTCAGGGCGAGTTAGTAAAGTTAAAGCAAATTCAAAACTGCTTGCGAAGATAGGAGGTAACTATTTCTTTTACAAGTTTATTTAGAATTAGTTTAGATAGGGAAGGGTGGTGGTTAATGATTGGGGCTCATGTAGGATTTTCGGTGGAGGACATCAGGCAAGGTTTGATACTCCGATTTTGAGGCAACACGTCGTAGCTCTCCCGCTTGCCTACCCCACCGACGCATCACCTCAAAATCTCCAAAAAATTTAGCTCCACCTTCTTTTCCAACATGAGCCATGATTGGTAGTAGGAGTTTCTTTCTTGCAGGCTAATTCAATGTAAATTAAATTTCTATGATGAACAAAATATTTTTTTTGAATCGAAAAATAAAGTGTGCCGGAGGCACAACCAGTTTATAGAATGCCGTAAACCAAATTTCGCGTCCCGGAGGAACAGCCTTTTTGGATGTAGAATAAACAAGTCAGGCTGCCCCTCCGGGGCGCAACACATATCAACATTGGTGCTATAAACAGATTGCCCCTCTGATAGTGCCAAAATAAAAAGATATTAAAATTACATTGTACTAACTAGCGATTAAAAAATATCTTTTCAACGTAAATCCTGTCCTTTGTTTTTATCTGAATAATATAAACTCCACTGGTTAAATAATTGATATTCAACGTAATGTAGTTTGAACTAATGCTTTTTTTTCTCCAAACAACACGGCCTAGAACATCCAGTATTCCAACGGATTGAATTTCACTGCCCGGAAAATTGATTTCCAATAACCCGGAGGTAGGATTTGGAAAAATCTGAAGTCGTTCTTTTTCGACTTCCGCCGTGCTAACAGGCGTGTCTGAAATAGTAGCTGTCACGGAAGATCCACCGATTTCAATTTCAGACCCATCATTGCGAATGGCTAAAATATTTTTAAAGCGGATTT
>CAZJYF010000795.1:0-1649 GCA_964549665.1 uncultured Saprospiraceae bacterium | reverse complement strand
GGCATTGTATTCACCAATTTAAACTCTCATATCACTAAATACGAGTGGTCTTAGGCGCTTAGGCCGATTTTAAAACCATCCCGAATAATCGGGACAAGCTATGTTGTCGATAATTATTCGGCGTTGGTTTTCCCTCCGAAGGAGGTTTAAGTTCAAGAACAAGAATCAAGTTCAAAATTGAACTTGATTCTTGTTCTTGAACTTTCCTAGAGCCTTAGTGGTAAACTATAAAAATGAAAATCCTCTCCATCGTCGGTGCCCGCCCCAATTTCATGAAAATCGCCCCTCTTCACCGGGCATTTGAAGCACATCCAAAAATCCATTCCAAAATTCTGCATACCGGACAACACTACGACGAAAAAATGTCCGATATTTTCTTCAATCAATTGGGGCTACCAAAGCCCCATTTTTATTTGGGGGTCGGCGGAGGCAGCCATACCTGGCAAAAAGCTCACGTGATGTTGAAATTTGAAAAGGTCCTTGAAGCAGAAAAGCCCAACTTGGTGTTGGTGGTCGGAGATGTGAATGCTACGGCATCCTGTAGCATTGTAGCGGTCAAGATGGGGATTCCGGTCGCACATGTGGAGGCGGGGCTTAGAAGCGGAGATAGAAGTATGCCGGAAGAGATTAACCGGATAATTACCGATAGTATTTCCGATTTCCTTTTTGTCACCGAACATAGCGGGCTGGTAAATCTGGCAAGAGAGGGGGTGCCGGAAGAGAAAGTATTTTTTGTGGGCAATGTGATGATTGATTCTTTAATCCACTACCGCCAAAAAGCGTCCCAACTTGACCTGAATAAAATAATAACCAACTCCCTAAACAACTCAACACCTCAACAACTCCACAACAGAACACCTCAACACCTCAACACCTCAACACCTCAACATCTCAACACCTCAACATCTCAACATCTCAACAAAAACAATTACATCCTAATGACCATGCACCGCCCCGATAATGTGGACAATGAGAAAGGTCTGAGAAATATTATTCAGATTATTCACAATGCAGTTCGGCACAAGAGGGTCATTTTCCCTATCCATCCCCGCACTTCCAACAGCCTGAAGGATTTTGGCTTGCAGGAACAACTGGAAAATATCGACGGTTTAATTTTATTGGAACCCCAGGGATATTTGGAGTTTTTGAAACTGATGGAAAATGCAGCCCTGATAATCACCGATTCCGGGGGCATACAAGAGGAAACCACCTTTCTGCAAGTTCCCTGTATGACCTTCCGCGATACGACGGAACGCCCCATCACCGTAGAATTCGGCACTAATTTTTTGATGAAAGATTTAAACCCTGAAACCGTGCGAATACAAATGGAGGAAATACTGAAGGGAAATGCTAAGAAAGGAATCATACCACCACTTTGGGATGGGCAGGCAGCGGAAAGGATTGCGGAAATTTTAGTGGGTAAATTGTCAGAATCAGGATAATTAAGATGAAATGATTTACCAAGATTTCATTTGAAATATCCTGGATATGGTGATTTCACCATCCTGACCATCGAATTTCATCTTGATCATCTCGATTCTAAAACATGAAAAAATTGTCAGAATCAGGATAATCAAGATGAAATGATTTTCCTAGATTCATTTTAAAAATCCTGGTCATCAAATAATATCCTGACCATCTTGATTCTA
>CAZJYF010000794.1:0-1651 GCA_964549665.1 uncultured Saprospiraceae bacterium | reverse complement strand
CCAAGAGACCGCTTCTCGAAATGGCAGCTTTCAACCCCGCCCGGTGGAGGGCTTCTGCCACAACCTGGCATTCCTTGTTAGAACGGCACAGTACCGCTATGTCTCCTGCTTTGGCAGGACGGTACTTTTTTTCGCCTTTCGGCAAAATGAGAAGACTGCGTTCCAAAAGCGTTTGAATGGCAGAAGCGATGCAATTTTCCATCCAGGGTCTGCCCGGCAACCGACCTTCCCCATCGTATTGAAAATGCCAGTGTTGGAGTGCATCGCCCAATTCATCGGGTTCATTCGAGTCGTTCAGGCTATCCGAACAGGCAATTTTACGGCGCTTCGGTATCAAAGCGATTTGTTCTTTTGGCAAGGTGGAAAAGGCTTTCGTGAAAAGGGCATTCGTGGCAAAAACAATGTCCTCCCTGCTGCGCCAGGAATACGTCAGAATATCTTCGGGCTTCACCCCGCCCCGCATTTCGATGATTGCCTGCATCAGTTGGGGGTCTGCCCCGCGGAAGCCGTAGATGCTTTGCTTGGGATCGCCCACCCAAACGGAGTAGTTGGCGAGTTTCGAGAGTTTCAAAAAAATCTCCAGTTGGATGGGGCTGGTATCTTGAAATTCATCCACCATCAGCAGGTCCAATTCTTCGGAAAGAACCTCCCGAACCACTTCCTTTTCCAGCAGTTTTTTGATATGCACCTCCATGTCGGTGTAGTCAATCAAAGCCCGGTGTTTCTTGTAGCTGTCGTATTCCTCGATGGCCGCCACCGCCAGGTCGAAGAGGTGAAACAGGAAAGACCGGACATCCTCCCGGAAGGCGGGATGCCCGTCGTGACGGGCAGCAAAATCCTGCAATTCCGCTACCACGTCCCTGCTTTTTGCACCGACTTTAATTTTGGAGATCTTGACCCATTGATGCCAATACAATTCGCCTCGCAGTTGGAGTTCCTCTCGCAAATTTTTTAGGTCGTTGAGGGCTTTGGCAGTTACCTTTGTGGCATCGTCATTGCCTTCGAGTTGCGCGATGGATTCCGATAAAAGAGTGGTCAGCCGATTGGTAAAATATTCCAGCTTTTGGTCAGACAACTCCCCAAAAAATTGTTCGAATGAGTCAAACGACATCCTTTTGCTTTGCGCCAAAACCTCCTTCCCGAAATCGTTTGCCCGCGCCACTTCGGTCAAATTTTTCAACACCTTACGCCAATCCGTTTTGTAGCGTTCCGATTTTGTCAGACCCAGGCGGTTACTCAAACGCTCCATTTTTTCCACCCGTTCATTCGTCAGCACCGTTGCCAGGGATTGATTGAACAGCACTTGTTGGTCTTCATCGGCGATGATGTCCACCTCCGGCGAGACGCCCGCTTCGAAAGCAAACCGCTTCAACAAGCGGACCCCCAACCCATGCACCGTGCCGATGAGGGCGTTGGTGAGTTCGTCTGCTTCTTTGGTCAAACCTTCTTCGAGAAGCCGCACCCGCACCCGTTCCTGCAATTCAGCCGCCGCCTTGTTCGTGAAAGTGGTCGCAATGATGCCACTCGCCTTCACCTTGCCCGATGCCAGCAATTCGACCATTTCCGAAGTCAGCCGGTGCGTTTTGCCGGAACCGGCACCCGCCGAGATAATCTTTAAATTCATGGAAACAATAGTACTAACCTGAACGGG
>CAZJYF010000793.1:0-1652 GCA_964549665.1 uncultured Saprospiraceae bacterium | reverse complement strand
TGGGGCTTAACGTGAACAGAATACTATTTCGTCAGATTCAATTTACCATTTTTACACATCTCAATAAATGGCAATTGATTCAAAAAAACGAAAACCTGACCATACCCTTCCCATCGGAGTTGTCGCAACTGCCCGGTAAAAAATGAAGCCGCCCTGCTTTTACAGACCTTTATTCTAAGGTGGTGAATTCATTCTTTTGGCAATTTTCATAGCGTTGGCAGTCATTATGCCGAAGAAAATCCAGGCATTCTCGGTGTGCTCTTTTCGAGCCTTGACCTTGGCGAGTCCGTAATGATTTTTGTCGTTTCCAAAACTACCTTCTAAAACCGTTGCTCTTTCTTTAGCGATTAGACTCCGCAACTGTCGAGCCTGGTCTTCCTGTTTGCCTGGTCTCCCTTTTTTTCTGAAGCCTGTAAAAATACCGTTTTCAGTACAATACTTTCTATTTTTATTGGTAGCATAAATTTGGTCGCCACCAAAGTGTTGACAGGTACCGAAATACTTGCGGTGTTTCCCAATTGTCTTGATGGTTCGATTACCTTCATGGAAAGCATTGAAATCCCAATGCTCAATGAAACCAATGCCACCCACCATCATTTTGTGAACCTTCTTGCCGAATTCCACTCGTCTGGTTTCTTTTCCCCGAACGATGGGGCGCAAATAAGGTTTTGCCAGGGAAACAATTCTGTTTTTTATAGATACATCCGGACGCTCGAAATGCAACTGTTGTTGTTTGTAAACCTGCTTGATGGTGTGCAATCGCTCGAAGAAATCAGCTTTTACAGGCGATTTGTCCCCCAATCGGTTACTCAACTGCCATAAGCCTATCAAGGGGGTGATTTGTCCGAGCAATTTATTGAGCAAATAAAGCGCTCGTTTTATAACCCGGCGGGTTTTCTTGTATGTCTTGCGGCGCAGGCGACTGTATGCCATGTATTTCTTCTTTTGCTCCCTGTATTTACTACTCGGTATACGATAGTTGCCAAAATTTGACAGCGAGCATATTTGCTTATGCACCCATTTAATGCTTTCCCACAGTAGTTTCACATCGGTTGGATAGCGAACGTAAGATTCATAGCAGGTGGCATCCGACACGTTGCTCTGTTGTTGCTCTATGTGCTCTGACCATTCGGCAACCAGTATTCTTTGAATTTCATCCACTTTTAGATGATGACCTATAAAGCCACGCTTTCTGCTCACCATGCTGCTGTCCTTTATCATTTGACCTTCCTTCAATCGAATACCGCAAAATAGCTGTTTCATCCAATTGCCATTGATGTCTTCTATTAGTTTCTCATCACTACAGCCGCTGTAATGCTTCAAAAACATCAAGCCGATACAGCCTTCTATACTGAATGTGGGTTTTCGACCAGTATTGTTCTTTTTTGAAGGAAAGCGATTTGCCATCTCTTCGAAAGGTATTGTTAAGTATAGCTTGCCGAGTTTGGTATTACAAAATTGTTCCCAACGCTGGCAGCGCATTTCTTCCTCCGAAAACAGGAGTCCCGAATAATGTTTGGTAGCTTGCATCTAACGAATTTAAATGAACCCCGAAATATACCCTTTTTTGGGCATTTTCGGGGTGTTTTTTCGTTAAACTTTCTACCTATTTATTTCAGTATCAATCGATTGCGTATTTAACGGCAGACCCT
>CAZJYF010000792.1:0-1656 GCA_964549665.1 uncultured Saprospiraceae bacterium | reverse complement strand
TTATTCCGCGGGTTGAAAATGATAATCTTCGTACTTCAGAATATGGACGAATTTGTTCTCAAAACGGTCAATTTGGTCAAAGACCTCTCTGAAAGCATCGGGTTTTTCGATGACTGGTTCGAAGTCGAAAGTGGTGTGCAGGTATTCGGCTTTTTCCCGGTCGAGGTAGCGATAAAATTGGGTTCCATACTTTTTCAGCATTCTGCCAAAGTACAGCATAGTGTCGTAACCCAGCAAGGCTTCGGGGGTCGCCCTAGTGCCATATTCATCGAAGAATTGTTTTTTGAACTGCCGGATTTCCGGGTCGAGGTTGTCAATAAAGGAAGGGCTACTGATGAAGACATTTAGATTTTCATAAAAATCGAAATCGATGCGTTCAAAATCCATCCATTGCGGCAAGCCGTAAACGACCACCGTGTCTTCTTCAGTTTTGGAAACAGCAAGTTGTCTGAGGAAGGAATACACGAAGGTCTCATCCTTATAGGAGGGCAAAATGAAGACCGTTGTTGCACTGTCCCGAATAAAAGGCATCACGTTCATTTCGTGAAAATCGGCGGAAGTATCCCGAATGATGTATTGCATGAAACTTGCCGTGTCGCGGGTGCCTTCGATTTGGAAATTTTCTTCCTGAAAATATCTAAGTCGGTTTTTTTCTTCCGGGATGTCTCGGGCGACTAAAATCACGTCCTCGGTTTTGAATTTTTTTCGCACATGCCGGGTGATAGCTTCGCAATGGCTTCTGATGGAGGGATTTAGTTGCAGGTAAAAAGGGTTCTTTTCCGTGATAGAGGAAGAGGCGCTGTAGGGTGAAACGAGGGGAACTTTTCGATTTCGGGCAAAATTAGCAGCCAGCCGAAGGTTGCTTCGGCGGTAGGGCCCAATAATCAAATCAGCTTTGGCGATGCTACTGTTTGTGCGCAAAAGGTTTTGGACCTTTGCCTCGGAAAAATCAGAATCGAGGACGGCAACAGTAAGATGGACATCCTCTTGTTCCAACAAATTGAAAGCCATTTTAACGCCCCCATAGAAATTCAAAGCCCACCTTGAATTTTTGAAAATTTCATTATCCAACACGTGGAATCGCTTGCTGAGGAAGGGTAACAACAGGGCAACGTTGTAAGAATTTTTGATGCCTTCTCCTGCCTCGGGTTCCATGAAACCGACATCTGAATAGGCCCCAATCGAAGTGATGGGCGGATAATTTTCCGACGAGAGATTTTTCCACTCTAGGGTGTCTAATTTCGCTGTGACTTCCAGGATGATTACCCATTCTCCCGTTTCGGGATTATAGACTTTTCTGCCTTGCATTTCGTCCAATAGTTCTTCTTTTTCCTTCTTGCTTTTGCTTATTTTTTCTTTTTTTGCCCTCGAACCATCTCTCGCCGGTTTGAACAATTCACAGGAGGAAAAAAGGAATACTATTAGGGTGAAATACAAAAAGAAGGATATAAAATTTGAAGCTGAACGATTGGCTTTGCATTCAGTATTTTTCATTTTATTCATTTTCATTAAGTCAGACTTTGGCCGTTAGATAAAAGGCAAAAGATTTGGCTAGTTTATCAAATGGGATAAAGTAGTTGATAATTTATTAATGTAAAATGTAAAAGTAAAATCCGTCTAAAAAATTCAAAGTCAATAATTTATGCGAAGAAAAAA
>CAZJYF010000791.1:0-1664 GCA_964549665.1 uncultured Saprospiraceae bacterium | reverse complement strand
TTTTGGCCCGTTCGGCAATAAAAAATTCCAAGCCGTGCAGCCTTTCTATCACATAGCGCGGAATAGTTTGGATGGCGTCTTCTCCAAGCGGCGTAGGGATGAGGTAGAGTTTTCCGTTGTTCATCGTTCAAATTGGTTGTCTTTCCAAAATATGCCTTTTTTTTAAATTGTTTTGTTTTAACGGGATACCTCTTACTTTTGAATTCTATTTTGACGGTACAAAAGGTTTGTCAGTCCTAATTCTCCAGTTCCCTAACGTGCCGGTTTTTTCTTGTGAAAATCTTTCGGGAAAAACTAAGGATAACAGTCAATTTCCATCAAAATCTTTCGATGAATTATTCGCTCGGGTTCATTGAGTTTTAACAATTTGACCGTCGCTTCGGCAATTCTAGTTTGAGGAATAATTTCTCCTTCTTCAACTTGGAAATGTTTTGACCAAGAGTGAATCCTCGGATTAAAAAGTCCAACAATATCATCGTAGGATTTCAGAAAAGTGGTTAAATCAGAGCCCTTTTTTTGATTGCAATGCGGGCAAGCGAAAGCGAGATTTTCGATTTCATTCCCACCACCGTGCTTTAAACTTATGATGTGATCTATTTCAAAAGGCAAGAAAGAATCATCCCCATGAACGCTGCCATATTCACAGCGATTTTGAGCGCATCTAGCAACTTGATTTCTAATGGCTTTTGGAATATAACGATTCATGCGTTAAGCAATCGCTTTGCGCGTGCTTTGGTGAGATTAATTAATAAGTCCAACGCGAGATAACGTTCCAATTCAACGGATTCTTCCGTCGAAATTTTGCCGTCTTTCTTTTTATAAATCAATTCCTCCACGCGCTTTGCCATTGATTTTGGAGCGTGTAAATCAATTATTTGAGAAGGGTTCATCTTTGCCAAAACTTCAGCAATGTCTTCAAATGCTTCTGCTACTGTCATTTTTCAAAATGAAATTTTGGTGAATTTAATGATTCAAAGATAGTGAAAAAATAGAGATATAGTTCAATGATAAATTGAAGTTTGAATAAAAATCATTCAAAATAAAAAAATCCAGGAGGAAAAAATGCTTCCCTCAAACCTCCTCTCTGAACTCAAATAAAACCGCCTTCCCCGTCAAACCCACCCGGTTTTTAAGTTTTCACCCGGCTGTGCATTTTTTGAAATTGTTTTGTTTTTCGCCAACTACATCTTACTTTTAATCTCTAATTGTAATTTAAGATTCCGAGAAATCACTTTCCACCCGATAACTTAGAAACGCATACCTGGTAACAAGACCGAAGAACGGCAAAAAATAAGGCAGTTCCTCTAGTCTTATTGGAGACGGAAAAGGAAAAACGAAAGCAGTAAAACCTGGAAACCAAGCTTCTGATTCTATAACCCCAAGTTACTAGTGCGAATGTTCCGATAAAAAAATTCTTTAACCGCAAAAACGCGCATTATGCTTAAATCCAAAACAAGACAAGAACTCGCTACCGAGTATGCCGTCAGTCGCAAAACGATTTACAATTGGCTTAAAGAGAAGGGCATAAAACTTTCCGGCAAGCTAATCACGCCAAAAGAGTTGAAACAGATTTACACGGCCTTTGGGAAACCGAAAAAGAAGAAGTCGAAAAAGGACAAGAAAAACAATTCCAACGGGAGTTAGGTGTTTATAGGGCTTCCTGA
>CAZJYF010000790.1:0-1665 GCA_964549665.1 uncultured Saprospiraceae bacterium | reverse complement strand
CCCGGGCTTTAACGCGAAAAACCGGCAGTTGACTTTGGAAGGGGAGGGCTATTTTAAAGTAGCTAAAAATGCCAAGTTACCTTTCGTCATTCGGACCGGAAAAGTGAAAACAACAGTGGTCGGCACGGTCTTCAACCTGAAAGCCTACCCCGAAACAGAAAGTATCCGTTTAACGGTTATCGAGGGAAAAGTTCGCTTTGAGAAACAAAATAAAGGATTGCTTTTGGAAGCCAACAAAGCCGCCACCTACCAAAAAGCCACTTCCTCGTTTAAAAAAGAAGCATTCGACAAGGAAAAAGCTTTGGGCTGGCAAAGGGGCAAATTGGTTTTTGACAATATCCCTTTTTCGGAGGCCCTTCGAATGATTGAACGACGCTTCAACATTGTGACATCTGACCAGTCGGGTTCAGGAAATCGGCTGGTGAAAATCACCTTCGATGCCAATGAAAAAGCAGAAACAATCCTCCATGACTTGGGGCTTCTTTTGGGGCTGAAACTGGCTTCAAAACAAGGTATTTTCACCTTTTCAAAATAGCCATCTCACCCTTTGTCTTTCGGTTTTCCCCACCATTAATTTCCCGCGATTTTTTCTTGTTGCCCCTCGCCTTTTTCTATTTTGCTATCCAGCTTGCTGCCTTCCATTTTTTTAAAACGCTGATTATTAAGATTTTAATAGCTAAAATCCTAAAATTTTCTTAAAGAAAAACATTGTTTGAGGGCTGCCCCTTTACCATCTGTATTAGCTGTTGACAACCCCAAAAAACTTTTTTTATTCCCCCCTTCAATCATTTATCAACCAAAATTTTAATTCATGAAAACAATCAACAAAAACATCTTCACAACGCTTGCTATGAGCATTTTTTTGGCACTATCTCTTGGGGTAGCCGCACAAACAAACAGCCTTCAGATTCGACCTTTTGCCACCAAAATTTCCTATGAGCGAATGGTCACTCCAAACATTTCGGTAGGCGTTAGCGGAAAATTTTTCCCGTCCTTTTTGAATATCGAAAGTGATAATAACAAGGGAAGCTTTCGGTTCAACAATTTTAGCCTGGCCCCGGAGGTTCGCTTTTATCTCTCGAAGAAAAACGAAGGCCGTCCGGAAGGATTTTACCTCGCACCATTCCTGAAAATGGGGTTGGTACGGGTGAAAACGACGACGAGAAGTAGTTCGGATTTGGAGGAAAAAGCGAAATTCAAAGGCTCCTCCTTTTCGTCGGGTTTTGTTTTTGGCTGGCAATGGATTACCGACAAAAGATTCACCATCGGCACGGGTTTGGGTTGGGCCTACAACCGCTTCAACTTCCGCGATTTGAAGGTCACCTATTCGGATGGGACCACCGAAACGGAATCCTTCGACAACGCCCGTCTCGGTTACGGGCTTCCGGTTTTCCGCTTTTCTCTCGGCTATGCCTTTTAGTGCTACGATAACGAGGAAATAAATCAACCACCAATAAACCTCTTTTGCAAGCACCTCCAAAA
The DNA here is from genome assembly GCA_964549665.1 of uncultured Saprospiraceae bacterium. Lineage (GTDB taxonomy): Bacteria > Bacteroidota > Bacteroidia > Chitinophagales > Saprospiraceae > CAZJYF01. The sequence goes on along the minus strand of CAZJYF010000790.1, from coordinate 183 downwards.
CGGGGGTGCTTTTTTTTGAAATGGTTTTGTTTTTGACCGGCAACACCTTACTTTGGTCGCCCTTTCTTAACCAAATATTTGAAAAATGAAATTTTTGAAAGCCACCCTGATTGTAGTAGTTATTTTTTTCACCATCACCTATTTTTTTTTCATGGAAAATAAGGGTGGGATTGAACCTGTTTT
>CAZJYF010000789.1:0-1668 GCA_964549665.1 uncultured Saprospiraceae bacterium | reverse complement strand
AATATTGACGGAAGGCGATGGCCAAATAAAGGCGATGGTGACCATAGCGGGCAACCCCGTGCTTTCCACCCCGAACGGCACCCAATTGGAAAAGGGCTTGTCGCAACTGGAATTTATGGTGGCCATTGACATCTACCTCAACGAAACCACTCGCCATGCCGACATCATTCTTCCGCCTGCAACGGGTTTGGAAACTTCACATTACGACTTGATTTTCAACGTTTTATCCATTCGGAATACGGCAAAATACTCGCCTCCTCTTTTTGAAATAGAAGCCCATCAGCGCTACGATTGGCAGATTTTCAAAGCCCTCACCCACGAAATGACCGGCAAGCCCGACGACGGAACCACCCCTGAATTAATGCTCGACTTTGCCCTGCAATCCGGTCCCTACAAGAAAGAAGAAATGAGCCTCGAAAAATTAAAAAGCGCACCACATGGCATTGACCTGGGTCCCCTTCGCCCCTGTCTGCCACAACGCCTTTTCACGTCCGATAAACGAATTAACCTGGCGCCCGAAATTATTTGCGAAGACGCCCAACGCCTGAAAGAGATGCTTTCAAAAACCGAAAACGGCAGCGCGAAAAACTATCCTTTTTTGCTCATCGGACGGCGGCATTTGCGCTCCAACAACTCATGGATGCACAATTCGGAACGGCTCGTCAAAGGCAAAAACCGCTGCACGATTTTATTGAATCCCCAGGATGCCCTTCGCCTGAAGGTTCAGGATGGGCAGCAGGTGGCGGTGTCTTCAAAAACAGGGACCATTCAAATTGCCGCCGAAATCACGGAAGATATGTTGGAGGGCGTCGTCAGTATTCCACATGGTTGGGGGCACCACCGGGAAGGTATTCAACTGACCGTCGCACAAAAAAATTCCGGACTCAGCATCAATGACCTAACCGACCATGGCTTGGTGGATGATCTGACAGGCAACGCAGCTTTTAGTGGCGTCCCCGTGAAAATTCAGGTTTGAAATTGAGACGAAGAGTGCCGTTTTTGGACTTCCCGTGCAGCTAGGAAGGGAACGAGAATCGAAAACCAAAAATATTCAAGAATAGTTTCAAAAAGTGACTATTATAGCACACATTTTGCACCTAAAAATAATCCTTTCCGATATTCCGGCGATTAGATTTATTTATTATTAAAACCAGCTACTTCGCATGAAAGCATCAGATTTATTTATAAAAGCATTAGAAAACGAAGGTGTTGAATACATCTTTGGAATACCGGGAGAAGAGAATCTCGATTTTTTGGATTCAATGAGGGATTCCAAAATTAAATTAGTGCTCACCCGGCACGAACAGGGAGCCGGATTTATGGCTGCAACTTATGGCCGTCTAACCGGAAAACCGGGCGTTTGCTTGTCAACACTCGGCCCGGGAGCTACCAACTTTACCACACCGGCAGCCTATGCCCAATTGGGGGCTATGCCGATGATGATGATTACGGGTCAGAAACCGATTAAAAAATCGAAGCAAGGTCGTTTTCAAATTGTCGATATCGTCGATTTGTTTCGGCCAATAACCAAATATACCCGCCAAATAGTTAATGGGAACAACATTGCCGTAATGGTCCGGGAAGCTTTTCGTTTGGCGGTGGAAGAAAGACCTGGAGCCGTTCATTTGGAATTGCCCGAAGATATTGCAGCCGAAGATTGTAATGATA
>CAZJYF010000788.1:0-1683 GCA_964549665.1 uncultured Saprospiraceae bacterium | reverse complement strand
GGTCCGTCCAACTTTCTGCAATAATGGGTTCTTCCGTTTGATTTTCCCTTTTGGAATCCGGGCTGCCCAAGTTAAGAAGGGTGGGCAATAAAAGATAAGCCACCACCAAAGAAGCGCTCAAAGCAAGGGTAATGGAAATTGCCTGGTCGTAAAAAAGGGCGCCGCCAATACCGCTTAAAAAAATCAAAGGCACAAAAACCGAGCAAGTGGTCAGCGTAGAACTGATAAGGGGGCGGATGACTTCATTGGCACCCTTGACGCAGGAATCCGTTTTTCCAAAACCCATTTGACGGTATTGCCGGACGTTGTCCATCACAATGATGGAATTGTCAATCATCAAACCCACCCCCAAAATAAGCCCGGAAAGGGAAATGACGTTGATGGAAATTTTTAACAAATAAAACCCGAATAAGGCGATAATGAGGGCGACGGGAATCGCAACTCCAATCAGCAAGGGCGCTTTCCACTCCCGGAAAAAGAAAAATAGAATCAGAAAAGCAAAAATGCTACCGTAAAACAAACTCGTCCGAAGATTCCCCACGGAGACCTCCAAAAGTTCCGATTGGTCATTGGAGAGATAGAAGTCCAATTGCGGATAATCCTTTTCAAATCCATCGAGGAGTTTCCTGAATTCCCGCCGTAGGGCAAATAATTGGGCCGTGGCCTGCTTGCGGATGCTGAAAACGATGGCTTCCTTTCCATTGTAAAGATAGAAGCCCCGCCGCTGTTGGGTTCGCAATTCCACATCGGCTACATCTTTCAATTGCAAGACCCTTCCATGGTGGTTGAAATAGCTGTTTTCAACCTCTTCTTTGGTGGTCAGGCGGGAAAGGAAGCGGAGGTTGTATTGATATTGCCCGTCTTGGACGAGGATGCTGCCGAGGTCTAAATTGTTGGCATCCAAAATATTTTCCAGGTCGTTTTCCGTCAGTTTCAGGCTTTGCAAAACGTCCGGTTTTGGGCGAATAAAAATTTCGGGCTCGGCAAAGCCGCTTCTGTCAACGAAGGCTACCTGCGGCAATTGTTCTATGCGCCGCTTCAATACCGAACGCGTAAATTCGGAAAGTTCCAACGATTGCTGTGCCTCCCCATTAACTCCCAAGTCCGAACCCGGAACGCCGAACCCGGAAGCCCGAACCACACTCAAATAAAACACCGGAATATCCGTCGCATTCGCTTTGAGGACACTCGGCCGGGCGAGGTCTTTGGGCAGGCTGCCCATCACCTGGTCTATCTTTTCGTTGACTTCGATGAAGGCGAGGTTCGTGTTGGTGCCAAATTCAAATTCAAGTTGGATGGATGCGGCGGCGTTCCGCGTGCGGCTTTGGATGTCCTTCAATTTGCCCACCTGAAGCAATTGTTGCCGCAGCCGTCGAACCACCGTGTTTTCCAATTCCCGCGCCGAGGTATTCGGATAGCTAATCTGAACGGTGATTTTCGGAATGGGGACTTCCGGCAGCAAGGATACGGGAAGAATATTCAAAACAACCAGCCCCAAGATCAGGAAACCGAGGAAGGACATTAAAACAGCTATCGGTCGTTTTACTATAAATCGGAGCATGAATCTTTATGAAATCCCGAAAAATCGGGACAAGTTGTAAAATGTAAAATTTTAATAACTACTAGAAATGTTCGTAAATAAGAATCTATTATTCATAAAAACTTGAGAACCAAGGTATCGGA
>CAZJYF010000787.1:0-1685 GCA_964549665.1 uncultured Saprospiraceae bacterium | reverse complement strand
TTCCCGGTTTACGTTTACTAAACTTTTAAAGTTTAGTAAACGTGGATTCTAAAAAAATAAAAAGGCAGTTATTCCGCTGCTCTTTTTTTTGATCTTTCCCGCAAACACAATACTAATTCTATTCATGCAATATATGTCCTGTCGAAAGACAGATTTGTTCTGCAATTTGACAAATTTGTCCTACCCACCGGGTTGTTTTTTTCAACAGTTTTGGGGTGTCAATAGATAACAACAATTTCTTCACTCCCAAAATACAGTACTTATGAAAAAGAAAATCTATCATCAAAAAACTTCAATCCTGGCACCGCCCAAAATCCTGGTGTCATGCCTGGCACTCTTAATTGCCATTGTTACAACTGCTACCACCCCCAGTATGGCGACAAACACCCCCTCACAAGAAGGGAAGGTTCTTGTTTATGTCCAAAAGGTTCAAAACGAGCGGGCTATAAGTCTTCAGTTGGCGAATTTAATGGAGCGTAAAACGTGCATTTCCATCCTGGACTCAAAAGGAAACACCTATTTCAAGGAGTTCTGTAAAGAAGATTGCGGGTATTTGAGGAAATTCAATCTGAAGCAAATTCCCGATGGTAGTTACAGGCTAATCATCCAGCAAAAAGGTTTGAAAATTGTACAGTTCTTCACCATTGGTGGAAAGACAGACCTTGCCATGGAACTCATGCAACGAACGGAAACCTTTTTTCCAAAATTGGAAGAGGGTTCGGAAGTAGTTGAAAATTTCCAAGATGAAAAATAGAATGAAGCCCGGGGTATTTCTGAAGGAAATTAGCCCCGGGATTTCCTTTTCTTCGGAATAAGACATCCAATTGGCACCACCCATCCGATTGGAGGTTTGAAAAGCCGTAAAGAAAATGATGCTGGTGGGGGATGTGAAAACAAAGTCCAAAAAATTAATAGCCTCATTTAATGAACCCCAATTCCATAAAAATGAAAAAGACAAATGCTTTAAACCTACTCGCCAGTCTAATCCTGGTTTTGGCATTCTTCTACATTGTTTCCTGTGTAAAGGAAGTCTTTGAAGTAATCGAAAAAGGGAAGGTCCTCCAGCCTTATCTTCAACAGGTCGAGCAAGATAATTTCAGTATCCTTGCCGCCACTAGTGAACCAATAGAAAAAACAAAAGTTACTTTCCATAACAACAGTTTTTCCAAAGTTGAATTTACAGTCTCTATTGAATCTTTCATCTATCAAGACCGCAAGCACCGCAGCCTTGTGTTGCCCTAAAACCGAATGACTTTTTTTTCATTTTGATGAGCACAAGGAATACCAGGTTTAATGGAGTTTGCCAAATTCTGAACAATAAAGCGGTTCCCCGAAAGAACCAAAATGGAATACATTAGTAAATAGCTTTTGAGCATGGCGGATGGGAATTTTCCTGTTCGCCATAAATTTTTCCTGACTCATTCTCTTCCTTTATGATTTTCCTGTCGCAAATACAATGTTTGTCCTGTATTTTGGCAGATTTGTCCTATTCATTTACCCAAAAATATTTTCACCTTTGTAGTATTTAATGAATTCGAAAGCATTTGTCAGGAAATTCGAATTCGGTACAATGCAAAAAGCTATGAGCAAAGATTCCGTACACCTTTTTAATTCAGAAATTGGCTTCTGAAATTTAGAATCCAGAAAATCACCTAAACTGTCAAAGCAGAACCAGAAGTTTATGC
>CAZJYF010000786.1:0-1687 GCA_964549665.1 uncultured Saprospiraceae bacterium | reverse complement strand
TGGACATTGCCTTTATGACGATGGCGGGGTTCAGCGTTTTGTTGTTTCGGAAAACCAGAAAGGAAGTGGCTCGTCCTTATAAAACTTGGGGGTACCCGTTTGTACCGCTTATTTTTGTGGGCATTTCGGGTGCCTTTGTCCTCAACACTCTGATTGATAAACCCGAACAGGCCTGGGCGGGCTTGACCTTGCTGGGCATCGGCGTTTTGGCGTTTTGGTATTTTAAAAAAAATCGAGATTAATGAGATGGGCTTTTGAGTGTAGTGAAAGATTCGTTGAATGGATTGATCAAAAACCTTGATAAAGATTCTCAAATCTGGAACAGTTGATTATTTCATAAAGGGTCAAAAAAATTTCGAAATCCCTTTTTTCTGAGCCCGATTTTCAGTTCTTCATCATTTGTCCATAAATCTGCCTCCATTTGAAGGGCAAGGGCCACAAAAGGGGTATCATTTTCATCGGAATCTTTACAAAGCCAAAAGGCTTTTATATAAGTTTGAGTATTTATCAAATCTTCATTGATGAATTCAATTCTGGAAAGGATTTCGTGAAGATATAAATAGACTTCTTCCTCTGGGGCCTTGGATTTGGCAATAATTCTTTCTTTGTGTTTGAAAATTTCGACGATGAGATATTTGGCTGAAAAAAATTGGTAGGCAGGGTTGTACATTATTTCCCGAAAGGCGACATTCCCTGAAAGTAGCGCAGAAAATAACAGGTTGGTATCAAGAATGACTTTCTTCATCGGGTTTTCCTAAGGGATTGAGCATGAATAAAATGCACAAATTGGCAAAATATTTTTGTACCAATCAAGGCATCAAAATGGGCGTTATGCCTTGTATAATAACGATTTTGATAACGCAGAGTGGTACAAAAAGATGAAGCATATTGGGTGTTTTATTCTTGCGCAATCCCTAACAGGCGGTTTTTGTTTTTATGCCACCAATCGCTATTAATTTCTTTGGCTAATTCAAGAATACTATCATCAAAATTAACCCTTTGAGCCAAAAATTCAATTTGAATTCGCTTCAATACTTCCATCAAAGTATCGCTGTCCACATCCTTTGTGCCTATGGTAACCTGAATGTTATCTTTTCTTCTCGCAATTTGAAATGCTTCCATTTTAAGTGAGTTTAGTATGCAAATATACAATAATTGGAGGACTGTTTTCTGGTTAGGGACTGTGGTTTGAAATCCCTCAACTCGTTCAAGGTGAATTTTTGTTACACCCCTTTTCATCCCTCTTTTCAATTCCTTTGTTCCAAAGCAGCTATTTTTACCCATTGGCAGTGTATCTTAGGATGATAAAAGCTATTTCCTGCAAAATGGTAATACGTAATTCGATTTACTTGCATTTACTCAAGTTAGATTTTTTCAACTAAGCTCGTGGCCTAAATTTGTCGAGGTATTATAGTTCTATATTCCTTCGGAATTGTGAAAATAAGAAGTCAAATCATTAACGATTTTAAGCTAAAACCCTGTTGTTTACTTCACTTCACTTTATTAGGCTTGAACTTATTAGACATCAAAAACCCTTGAGCTCATTTTAAATTTCAATGATCAGTCCCTTTGCACGATTAAAAAATTATATAAACATTAACACCAATTGTGTAAGCACACCATCTCCAGAATCCCTATCTTTGCGCAAAATTTTACACTTGGTAGCTAGAATTTTAAATATTATCCT
>CAZJYF010000785.1:0-1689 GCA_964549665.1 uncultured Saprospiraceae bacterium | reverse complement strand
TGGGGGGGGGTGGGGTGGGCGCATGATAGTCTCGACGTAAGTATTTCGATCTCGGTGAGCGTCCGCGTGGCCCCCTTCATCCTCGAAGAAACTACCTTAGATACGGTGCTGCTAAAAGAACCCGAAGTGATGCGCTACGACAGCTTTTCGGTGCCGGTACTCAGTCTCGGTTCGGCTAGTTTCTGTGAAGGGGAGCCAATTTTGGCCACTTTCGACGCAACGGTATTTGGAGGGGTATCTTATCAATGGAGTACGGGCGAAACGACTCCGATGATTACCGTGACGCAGCAGGGGCAATTCAGCGTGAATGTGCGGGTAGAATTAGATATTTGTTTTAATTTGTGCGATACCGCGACAGTGAATGTCATCCCCTTTCCCACGGTGCAAATCGATGCCTTTGAGGATAATTTTTGCACGGAGGGATTCATTCAGTTGCAGGCATCTGGATCGGGAATACAGGGACTTCAGTGGTCGACGGGACAAACGAATGTTCCGGCCATTTTAATAGCTGAAACGGGCACTTTTTCCGTGACGGCGACCAACTCCTGCGGCAGCGGCTTCGACGACATCACCATTGATCAATTGCCAAACACACCTCCCGAAATAACCACCGGCATCGATGTGGGTGATTTTTGCACCGACGGAATGGCTACCCTCCTTGTTTTTGGAACCAGCATCAACAGCATCTTGTGGCAGGAAACCGGAGACACGACCACCACCTCGCAGATCAATGCCACGGGCACCTACAATGTCGTAGCCACCAACCTCTGCGGCAGTACTTCCGCCAGCATCGATTTTCAAACCAACCCGCCTTTGGTGCGAATCCAGCCAACGGTAGATTCTTTTTGTACGGATGGCTTTGCCACCCTGCTGGCCATCGGACTGGGCATCGATTCGCTGCAATGGTCCACCGGGGCGACGACCGATACCATTCAGGTTTCGGATTTAACCACTTACTCAGTGACGGCTTTTTCCAACTTTTGCGGAAGCGCGACCGAAGAAATCAATTTGGCTGATATTGCCCCCGATTGCAACCTGGCATTGGACAATTGCATCCAACTGCCAAATGCCTTTACTCCCAATGGAGACGGCACCAACGATGACTTCGGCCCGGTTTTCCTCGACAATTGCGACCTTTTCACCGTGAAAGAATTTGTGATATACTCCCGTTGGGGCGAGAAAGTTTTTTCCACCAAAACGCAGGGTGAAAAATGGGACGGCAGGCAAGGAGGCGACCCGGCCCCAATCGATGTGTACGCATGGATGCTTCGCGCAGTTGGCAATGACGGGAAGGAACAGATGAGGCAGGGGGAGGTCAGTTTGTTGCGCTAGAACGGGTGCAATTAATTGTCTATCAACTATCACCATTCCGAAGTTTCGGGATGATTATCGACATTTTCAGGATCTTCAAAAATATTCATTTTGCCAAACTTGAAGCACTAATTCCTGGTGTTCCTCAAAAATTATCGCTACCTCCAGATTCAAGAACTTAATATTGTAAGAAACGCATTCCATTTGGAACCATTTGGAAGAACTCCTTTTATACTCCTTTCCTTTCTACTCGGCATTATTATTGCAGTTTTTCTGTTTGCCTTGAGCAACTATTGATTTTTTTTTGTAGGTGTTCAAGCGTTCCCCCATCCCAGCATTATTCCCCCACAATTTAAATAAATTTGGTTTCCCAACAGA
>CAZJYF010000784.1:0-1698 GCA_964549665.1 uncultured Saprospiraceae bacterium | reverse complement strand
CAAATAGCAAAAGCATTAAAAGACCGCAGGAAAATCATCGTGTTGTACGGTGCCAGGCAAGTGGGCAAGACTACCTTAGGTCCGAGAAAAAAAAATCAGCGCTTATAAATCCCTGGAAATCAATGCCGACCAAATCAAAGACCGGGAGACGCTTTCCAGCCAAAACCTAGCTGGAAACCTACGCCAATGCTTCCTACCAATTGGTCAATCGCGACAATTTTTGGAATTTGTGATTTGAAAAACAAGACACCTCAAAAGGGAAAGATTTTGAAAATATTTCCCTTTTATTTTCGATTGTCCGTAAAAATTAACGCTAATTTCTACGGCAAATCGAACAAATTCCTAATTTTACCAAAACGATTACCCATGATTCCACGGTTACTCGAAAAGAATTTGAAAGAAGATTTGTTTGAATCCAACAAAGTGGTGGTAATATATGGTGCCCGTCAAGTAGGCAAAACAACTTTGGTTCGACAAGTATTGAAAAATTTTAAAGGCAAGGTGTTGGAAATCAACGCCGACCAGACTCCCTACCAAGAGGCGCTATCCAGCCGGAATTTTGCTAAATTGAAGGGGCTAGTCAGTGGGTACGATTTATTGTTTTTAGATGAGGCACAGCGCATTCCTGATATCGGAATAAACCTGAAAATTTTGCACGACAGTATGCCTGGTCTGAAAATTGTTGTGACGGGTTCATCCTCCCTCGATTTAGCCAACCGGGTCAAAGAACCACTCACGGGAAGGACCTGGACACACCAATTGTACCCCATTTCCGTTGGGGAATGGAAGCAATATTCCGGCATCAATGATTTTCAACTAGGCTTGCAGGTGGAAGATTGGCTTCGGTTTGGCATGTATCCTGAAGTAGTTTTAACCGAAAATTATAAGCAAAAAATCCGGCATCTTAATGAACTTACTGCTTCCTATCTTTATAAGGACATATTAGCGCTCGGCGGCATCAAGTTCCCGGAAAAACTACATCAGTTGTTGAAGTTGTTGGCTTTTCAAATCGGCAACCTGATTTCTATTCATGAACTGGCCAACACCCTGCAAATGCACCGGGATGCAGTGCTCAATTATCTCCAATTACTGGAAAAAAGTTTTGTCATATTTCGCTTGGGCGGGTTCAGCAGAAACCTTAGAAAAGAGGTGGTAAAAATGGACAAAGTATTTTTCTACGACCTAGGTATCCGCAATATGTTGACAGGCAATTTCCACGCCCTGGTAGAACGGCGGGACATTGGCCCACTCTGGGAAAACTTCCTGTTGGCAGAGCGGATGAAAAAAAAGGCTTACGAACCCCTTTATGCCAATACTTATTTTTGGCGAACCTACACAGGTGCCGAACTCGACTATGTGGAAGAACGCGACGAGCAGCTCTTCGCCTATGAGTTCAAATGGACTTCCAAAAAAGCCAAAGCGCCAAAAACATGGCTGGAAACCTACGCCAATGCTTCCTACCAATTGGTCAATCGCGACAATTTTTTGGAATTTGTGATTTGAGAAACAAGACACCTCAAAAGGGAAAGATTTTGAAAATCTTTCCCTTTTATTTTCGATTGTCCGTAAAAATTAGCGTTAATTTTTACGGACAATCGAACAAATTCCTAATTTTACCAAAACGATTACCCATGATTCCACGATTACTCGAAAAGAATTTGAAAGAAGATTTGTTTGAATCCAACAAAGTGGTGGTAA
>CAZJYF010000783.1:0-1700 GCA_964549665.1 uncultured Saprospiraceae bacterium | reverse complement strand
TACTCAATCCTCGTTTTGCCGAAAGGCTGCCCCAAATGTTCTTCGTACAATTTTTTGTATTTTTTGAAAACGGCATCCGGTTGTTTTTCGCCGTTGATTTTCAAGCGTTTGTCGTTGAGGTCGAAGGTGTAATGCCCTTCTTTATCAATGAATCCGTCTTTGCGTAACGCTCGTTCAATACGCCCTCTAAAATCATTGCCAAGCCGGAATTCGGGAAAGGCAAAACCACTTCCGGAGAAGGATTCCGGAGAAAACTGTAATGGATGAATTGCTTCAATGTCCGTCTCTACGGGTTTTGGAAAGGGTAAACCGTTCTCCTGCAGGTGGTACTGAAGTTCCTCGAATGGAGCCCGGTTTTCCAGGCGGAGGTGGTTTTGCCTTTCGAGCAATTTTTCTTGTCTATCTTGAAAACGAAAGAAAAGCTTCTCGGCAGGAGGCGCCCAAAACTTGGGGTTTTCTCCCTTTTGAAATTCCTCGCTCCATTTCTCCAGCCATTCCTCGCTCAAATTGCCATCTCTTAGCCTTTCCTGAAGTTCTTCGAGGAATCCTTCCCTCTTTGCCCGTTCTTCCTCCGAAGCGGCTCCATCGTAAAAGAAATTCAATCCATTTATTCCGTTAAAACCATTGGCAAAACCTTCAGGGGTTGTATAATTGGGGATTGCCAATTTACCATGAAACCTCTTCAAGTCTTTGTGAAGGTTCTTGAGGTCTTTGTTGTAATATTTCCCCGATTTATCTTTCCAAACATAGGGGGCTGTTCCATTCCATGAGAAAATTCCCGGGTTTTCAGCCGAAAGTTCTTCCAGAAAAATGGCTGATTCTCCTTCTCCCAAGCCCTCTATTTTTTTTCCGTTAATAATTATCGAACCATCATCTCCTTCTTCGATTTGAATTTCCACGGGGTCGGTGCCGCTGTTTTCTTCGATGATTATTTTGGTGTTGCCGTTTTCATCTTTTTCCGTCGTTATTTTCCGCGATTTATATTTAAAAATTTTAGGTGTTGCAGGTGCAGAAGGTGGTGTCGGCGGAACAGGGATACTCCCAACAGAAGGTGGAACTGGGGGGGCTGGAGGAGTCGGCGCTTCCGACAATTCTTCTTTCAGTTCATCCATCTCATCTTCATAGTCGCCATATTTTTCCGCAGGAATTTCTTCCCCATCGATGACCAGATTTTTGACTTCCCCATTCTCGATGGTCATCTCCATGCTTTTATTTTTTTGCTTGCGGATGTAGGTCTTCCGTTTCCCTTTTTTCTTTTCATTTGGGACGGTATCCCGTACGATTTGAACGGTGGCAATTTTTGATTTAACCCCTTCTTCAGTATCTCGAATTTCAACGTTAACGGTAATTTTTTCTCCATTTTTTTTCTTATCGAAAAGGTGGTAAAGGGGCTCGTTTGCGCCAAAGGACAACATAATTATCGCTACGACAAGCAGTAAGGTAGCGGTGAATTTTTCCATGATATTGGATCTGTTTTTTGGCTGGTGCAATATTCTTTTAACCCTGTTCAGCAGCTGGTTTTTATTTTTTGCGAATGGCATAGCCAAGACCGGGGCAGCGGGATGCATCTCCTGAAGGCTCACCAAAGCCTTGGCGTAGGTCAGCGAATCGCCGCAAAGTTTGACGGCGATGTCGTCGCAACAATTTTCGCGCTCGGAGCGGATATTGGCAGAAATCCACCAAATGGCGGGGTTGAAATA
>CAZJYF010000782.1:0-1705 GCA_964549665.1 uncultured Saprospiraceae bacterium | reverse complement strand
ATGCCGGGACCACTAGGACGTATTCAAAAATCAATTAATAGAGGCCCCCTTAAATAAAACTTCGATTAGGATGTATTCTGTTATTATTATTCTCGGAATTACATAAATCTAAAAAAAATTAAAATGAAATATCTCGCAATCGTCCTCTTGTCAACCGTGCTTTTGGCAGCTTGCGGAAGCACCTCCGTTGAGCAAAACCACCCGGAAGACTTGCCCGGCAAAAAATCCATGCTCAAAGAAAAGCGAGCTGAATTGAAAAAGTTAAGCGATGAAATTGCACGGTTAGAAGAAGAAATCGAAGCCTTGCAACCTGCAGGAAATAAATCCCATACCCTTGTAACCACCTCGAAGCCTGAGCGAAAGGATTTTCGGCATTTTGTGGAGATACAAGGATCCGTGCAGTCGGACGATTTGGTGTCAGCCTCCGCAGAGGTGCCGGGAAGAATTATCAAATTGACGGTGAAAGAAGGGCAACGCGTTCACCGGGGGCATCTAATCGCTCGATTGGATAGAAAGCAGTTGGATAAACAAATCGCAGAATTGGAGAAATCACTCGAATTGGCGAAGGATGTCTATTCCCGGCAAAAGCGACTTTGGGCTCAAAACATTGGCTCTGAAATGCAGTATTTGCAGGCAAAAAATGAAAAAGAGCGACTGGAAAAAAGGTTGGAGACTTTGCTATTTCAACTGACCAAATTGAATGTTGCCGCCCCCATATCGGGTATTATTGATGCAGTGAATTTGAAAAGCGGGGAATTGGCTTCGCCGGGGATTCCCATTGTGACCATTTTAAATACAAAAAAGGTAAATGTGGTGGCCAACGTGCCTGAAAATTACCTGCGAGCAGTCCGAAAAGGTGAAAAAGTACTTGTGAAATTTCCTGCTTTAAACATTGAAAAAGAAGTACGCGTGAGTCGCATAGGCAGCACGATTGACCCCGCCAACCGTACCTTCGAGGTCGAAGTAAACATGGTCAATAAAAGCGGCCTATTGAAACCCAATCTGCTTGCGGTGATGGTGATAAATGACCTTTCACAAAGGGATGTGATAGTGGTTCCGAGGGTGCTTATCCAGCAGGATGTTGAGGGAAAGAATTATGTTTTCATTAAAAAAGATGGGGCAGAGGGGTCTTACGCTAAAAAAGTTTTCGTGAAAACCGGCAACAGCTATCAGGGCGAAGTGATCATTGAAGAAGGTTTGACCGGCGACGAAGTCCTGATAAATGAAGGCGCAAGGGGCTTGGCGGAGAATGAGTTGATAAAGGTAGCAGCAAATTAATCTCAATTGGTGGTGAAAATTTGATATGCTTTTTTTTCATTTTTAATTGACACAAATGTCTGATAATCAATCATCCAAGAATAAAAATGACCTCCGAAAATTTGGCTTAACCACCTTTGCAGTGGATAATGGGACGAGTGTTTTTATCATCACCCTGATGGTTCTATTGTTTGGCATCCGGTCCTACAAGGAAATGCCGAAAGAACGCTTTCCAGAAGTTAAATGGCCGACGGTTTACGTCAATACCCCCTATTTCGGCAACTCCGCAGCAGATATAGAAAACCTTATTACACGGCCCATTGAAAAGGAGTTGCAATCCATCAGCGGTATCAAAGACATCAACTCCACTTCTGTTCAGGATTACTCTGTAATAACCGCTGAATTTGTGACGGATATGGACCTTGACGAGGCGGTTCGAAAAGTGAAA
>CAZJYF010000781.1:0-1711 GCA_964549665.1 uncultured Saprospiraceae bacterium | reverse complement strand
CTACCTTATACCTTGCCACTGAATAATTATTTTTAAAGTAATTTAATTCCCTATCATTGCGAAAAACATCTTGTAATAATACATATGGTGGATTCGCAATAATGACATCAAACCCACTCTTTTCTTTATATACTTCATGAAAAAACAATTTAAAATCAAAATCAATGGGGTAGTTGGTAAACTGCTCGGCTGATTTGAGCAGTTGTCTTATTTTGCCGTCGATTTCATATTTTAATTCACGTTTGGCTTCCTTGTCGGTTTCGGCGTAGTATTTTTCCATCAACTTGTTAATCTCAGTTTTCAGTTTTGCATCATAGGCTACACCATCGGGCATATTAATCAGCGAATTACCGCGCACTATTTTATAATCCAAATTGGGCAGTGGTTCTATCACGTCAATGCGCTGTTCATCCACTACCAGTGAAAGCCATAGCCGCAGTTTGCAGATTTCCACGGCGCTGGGGTCTATATCCACGCCGTACAGGTTGTGGTGAATGCAGTGGGATTTGAAGGCGTAAGACGTACGTTGGGGCTGTTGGGACGAAAAACCTTTTGCTCTTATTGTACCTTCTATAAACGGTGTCAGGATTTGCCGGGCTTTGACGATTTCGGTCATCACCCCCACCGGAAAGGCGCCGCTGCCCACCGCCGGGTCGCAGACACGGATGTTTTCCAGCGCCCGGTCAATTTCAGTGGCGTGTTTGCGGATGGATTCGGGAATCTGGTATTGATTTGCGCTTTCTTGCAGCCGCTTTTCCAGGATAGCAGTGTCTTTGTCTATTAACTGTTCACCGTGTTTAATTAAAATTTCGATTTCCTCTTTTGGAACCAACGTTTTTGAGCCGTGCGCAATAAGTAACTCGCCCGAACCTTTTATCCCTTCATTGCCAAACATATCTAACTTATCATCGCCAAGCCGCTGAAATGATTTTGGCCTGTCATTCAGGGCCGTATCCAGGTAATGAATCAGGCTTTCCTGGCTCATGTAATGCACAATTTCCCGCGGGGTGTAAAAGGCGCCTTTGGATTTGCGTTCCTTCACATCCAGCATACGCTCGAACACCTTGCCCAGCATTTCCGGGTCTACCGCTACTTCTTTTTCCAGCGGTTCGGCTTCGTTTACGGTAAAATTGTAGAGATCAAAAATATCCAGAATGCCGTCGCCGTTGTCGCCTTCTTTGGTTTTGTTGTCATTGGTGAACAGATGATCTGGAATCACGATGTCGGTTTTTTCCCAATCATAAAAATTAATGGGATCAAACAATCCGCCGTTTAAAAAAGGGATTCGGCAGTTGAAACGGGCGTATTCATCGGTCACGCGCTTTTGGCTCAGGGCATCGTAAAACAGAAATTCCAGGTAGTCGTTAAAAAAATTTTCCCCCGGCTTTTTAAGGTTATACAGCGAGCGCAGAAAATTGCGGTCCCCTTCGCCATACCGCTGGCCGTTTTTTAAGCCCAGCCAGCCTTTGCGCTGCAGGAAGTAGAGAAAAACAATTTGACCCATCAGTTTTTTGGCGAAATCGATGACCGCGATATTTTTGCTTTTAAATTCGTTTTTTACCATCGCATCCCGATCGATGATCTTTTCCAGTTCTTCCACCAGGTTAAACACCAGCGCCTTGTATTTTTCGAAAAACTCGTTGGTGACCGATTCGATGTTAAAGGCTTCTTCCAGGTCGGATAGCAGGGGAATGTCGTCGCTTTTCAGCAA
>CAZJYF010000780.1:0-1711 GCA_964549665.1 uncultured Saprospiraceae bacterium | reverse complement strand
GATTAAAAGATTACGCAGATTATGAAGAAATTGAATTAGAAAGACAAAAAAGAATCAATCTTCCATGAAAAAGTAAAATCAGCGAAATCCTTGAATCCGCGGCCATCCGAGATTCAGACGGCAAATAAGGGTTTAAAAGGTTGCAAGATTAAAAAAACATGACTAATTTTGTCAAGATTTTATTTGTCATGGAAACATTGTTCAACATTCTTAAAGAAAGCCGCAAAGCCAAGCAACTCAAAATGAGAGAAGTTGCCGCAAAGATAGACATCGACCAAGCCCTCGTCAGCAAAATCGAAAGCGGGGATAGATTGCCTACCTCTGACCAAATAAAAGCCTTGTCCGAACTTTATCAACTCGATTATCAAAAGTTGAAAATACAATGGCTGGCTCAAAAGGTTTTGAATATCGTTCAATATGAACCCTTAGCCCTCGAAACCTTGCGTGTTGCCGAATCAAGGGTCGAATACCTTCGCAGTAGCAAGGTTTTGGAAGTGCCTGTTTTGGCTTCGGACTTGCAGGAAAAACTGGAAGCAATAGACTTGCTGCGAGACCAATGGCAAAATAGGAAACCTCTCAATGCCACGCAACTTGAAAAAATGAAGGAGTACTTCAATATTGAATACACCTTTGAAAGCAACCGTATCGAGGGGAATACGCTGACCCTCCGGGAAACGCAGTTGGTTGTGAATGAAGGAATGACGGTAAATGGCAAATCCATGAAGGAACATCTGGAAGCCATCAATCATTCAGAAGCCGTGGATTTCATCATTCAACTTGCTGACAATCGGGAAGATTTGACCCGGCGAACTCTCCTGGAATTGCATTCTTTGATACTCAAAAGCATTGATAAAAGCAATGCAGGCAGGTATCGTCAGGTGCCGGTCAGGATTTCAGGTAGCCGGCATGAACCGCCTCAGCCCTTTCTGTTGGATAAAATGATGGAAGATTATTTCATTCATTACCGACAGCAAAAAAACGAGCTGCATCCGGTAATCCTGGCAGCAGAAATGCACGAACGGCTGGTGAGTATTCATCCTTTCATCGACGGCAATGGCCGTACTGCCAGGTTGGTGATGAACTTGCTTTTGCTGCGCAAGGGCTATACCATCGCCATTTTAAAAGGAGATGATGCCTCGCGAATGGACTACTATCAGGCGCTCGAAAAAGTGCAGATTGATAACGAACCGGAGGCATTCTATCACCTTGTTGCAGAGGCTGTAGCCGCTTCTTTGAAAGCGCATTTGGCGATGGTGTAGAAAAGCATTTTGGGGTATTGAACGAAGTAAGGAGGTGACTTAAAGTCATCTCCTCACTTAATGGGTAGGGGTTACCCAAAATTCTCTGCCACTACAAATTCCTTCATCCCACTGGAATAATTATAAAAACCTTCTCCCGATTTTACGCCTAATTTTCGCGCCGTCACCATATTTACCAAAAGAGGACAGGGCGCGAATTTTGGATTTCCAAATCCCTCCTGCATCACCCGCAAAATGGCAAGGCACACGTCCAAGCCAACAAAATCAGCCAATTGGAGCGGACCCATCGGGTGGGCCATGCCCAATTTCATCACTGTGTCAATTTCTTTTACCCCTGCCACGCCTTCGTGCAGGGCAAAAATCGCTTCGTTTATCATCGGTACTAAAATCCGATTGGATATGAAGCCGGGGTAGTCGTTCACCTCCACCGGCACTTTTCCAAGTTGGCGGGA
>CAZJYF010000779.1:0-1715 GCA_964549665.1 uncultured Saprospiraceae bacterium | reverse complement strand
ATTGATTTTTCAAATAACTATGGGAAGTTGAAAAAATAAAATGAACAATTTATTGAACTAAAGCACTGATTGTCAGTGCTTTTAAATTTTTCATTTCACTATGTGTCCTATGTTCCTATGTGTTTCATATAAAGGTTCTATTTTTTTCATTTTCCACTTGATTTGTCAAAGAAACAAAATTAATTTTCCATAAATGATGCCTCTCCGGTACACTTTAATTCTTTTCTGTTTGTTTTTTAGCTGGTTCCTGATGAGCACTTGCCAAGATAGTAACGAACAGGCCATCACAGGGAAAGAAAAACTTACCGGGAAGGTCAAACTCTCCGACAGGTTTAACCCCGACACCCAAAGTTATGCTTTCGTCATCCCGAATTTAGAGGCGGTCGAAGCAGTCGGGGGAGTCAAGGCAAAAGACTGTGGCAAATGCCACAAAACCATTTACGCCGAATGGAAAGCCTCCACTCATGCCACCGCCCTGCGGGACATTCAGTTTCAGGCGGAGATCGCCAAGGGGGATTCGCCGAAATGGATTTGCTTAAATTGCCATACCCCCGTGCAAAACCAACGCCCCTATTTCGTCACCCATCTGCAAGACAACGACATTTTGCAGCCAGTGAAGATACCCAATCCGAAATTCGACCCCGAAATGCAGCAGGAAGCGATCACCTGTGCCGCCTGCCATGTGCGCCGGGATAAAAACGGGAAAAGCTACATCATCGGACCCAACGGAAGCCCTTATGCCCCCCATCCCCTAAAAAAAGACCCCCAGTTTCTGAGAAACATTTGTTTGCGTTGCCACGACCCCCGCGGGGCCGGGCTTACCCAAAACCTGATTTGCTGGTTTCAGACAAAAAGGGAACTCCAGGAAGGACAAACCGCCTTACGGGAAACTTTCGGGCAAAAAAGCGACTGCGTGGCCTGCCACATGCCGGAAAAAGTACGCCACATTGCCGACGACTATACCAAGATCCCCAAAAGAACCGGCCACAAACATCATTGGGTAGGAGGCGGCGTGCCCAAGTGGTACGAGGCCTACGACGCCCTACTAAAAAGAGGCTATGTGCCGGGCTTGTCGATACGCGTGGGTGAATTAACGGGTCTAGCAAATGGAGAGGCAAGTCTGAAAATTGTGTTGAAAAACGAAAGAGCAGGTCATTACCTACCCACTGCGGACCCCGAGCGATTTATTTTTGCCGTTGCTGCTTTAATTGATGCGGAACGCAACTCGATTGACCAAAAAACACTCCGCATCGGCCAGACTTGGAAGTGGAATCCCGCCAGAAAAATCGGCGACAACCGGCTCAAACAAGGCGAGGAGTATCCCTGGGAAGTCCATTTTCAGTTACCAGAAAAACGAAAAGGCTTGAAACTGGCCATCTCCGTTTTCCACGTCAAGTTGGGCAAAGAAAATGCGAAATACATGAAAAAGACGAAGGGAATAGATGAAAATCTCTTCAAAAACGGAACCCACTTTGTCGAAAACATAGAAGATTATTACCCCTTCGCCTCCTATATTTTTAAAGAGGAAATTGATTTGAAATCGAAAAAACGGCGGAAGTATTCCCCCGAAGAATTGATAGAACTCTCAAAAATGGAAAAGGGAAAGCCGATAAATGAGCGGGTGTATTGAGAAACCAGAAACCCAATCTGCCAAGTTTCCAAACTCGGCACGAAATATAACACACGGTTGAGACGTGATTGATAAAAGTTCTAAA
>CAZJYF010000778.1:0-1718 GCA_964549665.1 uncultured Saprospiraceae bacterium | reverse complement strand
TCTATTGAAGCATTAAGTCATTATAGCATTTAGGCATTTCCACTAAAATGGTAGTCGAACCTTAAAATAATAACATTATCAGAGTCAGAACTATACCTGCAAGGGTGAAATACAATCCTTTGCGAAAAATTGTCGTCTTGGGCATAAACATCCAAAAAGAAGAAATCACAAAGAACAATAGGGAGGCAGCAAAGAAGATATTTAGAAAGAACAAGGGGTCTCCAGTCTTTGCCTTGTGGAGGTGCGTCATTTTTTCTAACACCTTCGGCAACTTTTTAATCGTGAAATGGGCGACACCAGTTTTCTTATTGTATGTGCCATCCCTGAAATAAAGAATATCTCCTGATTCTTTTTCGACTGTCAGGCTTTTGATTTTCAACACTTTACCCAATTGCCCTCTAGGGATGTTGGTTCTTAATTGTTTTTCAACCCGCGTTTCCTGTTTTAGAAAGTCGGTATCCCGCAAAATTAAAAGAGACCCGCTCGTTGCGTAAACTGTCATGATGCCCGTCAAAAAGAAACCTAAATAACGATGAATAATCCTCATGGTTGATCCTAAATTATTTGCCATTTTTTGTTATTACAAGATTTGTAAAATGCAAAAGGCAAGTCTTTTTCAAGACTCACCTTACGAACAATATAATCCGTTGCCTAAACAATTCCTCACTGCTTCACAAATTCCCCACTTGCTCTCAATTCCACATCATTACCCACCATCATAGTGGGCATTTTCCCAACTCCAAAATCCGTTCTATTGATGATTCCCCCTACCTTAAAACCGGCACGAATTTTCTGTGACCGCGGATTTACCCGCATTCCCAGCAAGGTCAAATCTAATGAAACTGTTTTGGTCACTCCTTTAATCGTCAAGTCGCCGGTCAACTTGAATTTCTTTTCTTCCACCCTTTCGATACCGGTGCTTTTAAAGGTCAGCGTTGGGTGGTTGGCAGTATCAAACATACCTTCTTTTTGAAGGTCCGCATCTCGCTTTTCATTGTTGGTCGTAATCGCAGTCAAATCAGCGGTCGTTTCAAACACTGCATCGGAAAAATCTTCTTTGGAAGTAGTAATGGAGGCATCAAAATCTTTAAAAACACCATCTACTTCGGAAATGCCCATGTGGGTGACCGTAAAAGTCATTTTAGCATGTGCTTTGTCTAGTTTCCAGCTAGTCTGAGCATTAAGGTTGATGGCAAAAATCAGAGCCATCAGGAAAATTACTTTTTGCATAATTGAGAAAATATTTAATAAAAAAAGCTGCAAAATAGTAAACCTTTCCCAAAGGAAAAATAATTACCGCGAACTGCAAAAGTTAACCAGTAAACGACATGGTTTCCGTTTCGAGATAAGCTGCCGCCGTCGATGGAACGGAATTGGTAGTTGACGGGATTTTTTTTACAAACCCCTTTAACATAGCACAACAAAGAATAGACCAAGCAGATAAAAAAATCGCAATTAGGCTGAAATTCAGCGAATTGCGATTTTTTTTTGTAGCCCCGCCAGGATTATAATTGTATCCCCAATATTTTGATAATCAATAAAATAATATTATTAATTTTTGTGAAACAATTATGAAACATATTTCGCCTTTATTAACGATTTTAAAATTAAGGAAATTGAGGTTACCTAATAAATGGAAAGTTTGAAACCCTTTTATCCTTTGGAAATGAGTCAAATCCGTTGAAATGGATTTCATATCTCCATGACTGTGGGGCTTT
>CAZJYF010000777.1:0-1719 GCA_964549665.1 uncultured Saprospiraceae bacterium | reverse complement strand
TTAATCAGTCCCGGAAGTAATTTTTATCAAATTTGAAGGTGACTTTTGTCAGTGGTGGTGTCTTTTGTCAATGGGAAGAAATAGATGGAGGGAAAAATTCGGGCAGGTGTTCCGCTATTATCCTAGCAAATAAGGGGTTGGGCAAGCCAACATAAAGGGAAGCGCAGGGGTCGGCTGCTTGCTCGTGAAGAGTATTGGATTTTTTTTGGTTTGGTTATTTGGTTCCTATAGCCCAATAATTAAAAGACAAGGTCAAATGCAAATTTGCATTTGACCTTGTCTTTTAAAAAGAATTGGAAGAAAAATTGCCCGGACAATTAAGTCCGCTCAGGCTTTGCGGAAGAACTAAAGAATCAACATGGCATCTCCGTAGCTGAAAAAGCGATATTTTTCTTTTATGGCTTCCCGGTAAGCTTCCATGACAAAATCATAACCTCCAAAAGCGCAGGCCATGATTAAGAGGCCGGATTTGGGGAGGTGAAAATTGGTGACCATCGTATTGGCGATGTGGAAATTGTAGGGCGGAAAGATGAAAAGGTTAGTCCAGCCTTCGGCGGTTTTCAAAAAGCCTTCGGCAGAAACGGCCGATTCAATCGAACGCATGGAGGTGGTTCCTACGGCACAAATTTTCTTGCCGGTTTTCATGGCTTTGTTAACCGAATCTATCGCTTCGGGGGGGATGCGGAAATATTCTGCATCCATTTTGTGTTTGGAGAGGTCTTCCACCTCAATATTTCTAAAGGTGCCAAGACCGATGTGAAGGGTGATTTCAGAAAATCCTACTCCCTTAATTTCCAGTCGTTTAAGTAGCTCCCGGCTAAAGTGCAATCCGGAAGTAGGAGCTGCTACGGCGCCTATCTCTTTGGCATACAGGGTTTGGTACCTTTCTTTGTCGCTGAATTCAGCCTGCCGGGAGATGTATTTTGGCAGGGGCGTATTGCCGAGGAGGTGCAGTTGTTTTTGAAATTCATCGTTGTCGCCTTCGTAGAGAAACCGGATAGTTCGACCCCGGGAGGTGGTGTTATCTACCACTTCGGCAATGAGTATATCGCTGTCATTTTCATCGCTGAAATACAATTTATTGCCCACCCGTATTTTTCGGGCGGGATCGACCAACACATCCCATAGCCGTTGTTCCACGTTCAATTCCCGCAACAGGAAAACCTCTATTTTGGCACCTGTTTTTTCTTTCTTTCCGAATAAACGGGCTGGGAAAACCTTCGTGTTATTGAAAATCATCACATCTTCGTCATCGAAATATTCCAAAAGGTCTTTGAATATGCGATGCTCTATTTTACCCGTATCGCGGTGCAGCACCATCAGACGAGATTCATCTCGGTTTTCTACCGGATATTGGGCAATCAAAGCAGGGTCGAAATCGTAATGAAATTGCGAGAGTTTTGTCCTCATTTAATCAGATTGACGGCAGCTTTAAATGTTGCATTAATGGAAAGCCTGGCTCCTTGATTTTGTACCGAAAACAAAGACTCTGAAAAGAGCATTTTGCCGGGAACACTTTCTGTAAAAACGCAAAGAAATAAAACCTTGGTTAAAGCTTGTACGTTAAAAAAAATGTCTTTCGAAAAAAAACGAGCGCAAAGATAAAAATTTGAATGGTTAAATTAGTAATCTGTTTCGATTTGTTTTGTTTCTATGTGCCAACTAGGGTAATTCTCATTTTGATGTTTTGGACTAAAATAAAATAGGTTGCGCAAAAAA
>CAZJYF010000776.1:0-1725 GCA_964549665.1 uncultured Saprospiraceae bacterium | reverse complement strand
TGACTGATTTTTCAACGCAGTGTCATCAAAAAAGGGGCGTTTTTTCGCCGGAAGCCAAAATCCCAATAAGCTCTAATATGTTCAAAAGAATTCTCCTTCATTTTATTACTTTAAAAAATTCAAATTATGAAAATTTCAAAATTCTTTTTTTCTGCACTTGTTTTTCTGTTTTTCAGCCTCACCCTAAAGGCGCAAGACAGCGAACCCTATTATTACATCATTGACTACATGAAAGTCAAACCGGGTATGATGGACGACTACCTCGAAGTGGAAAAAACATGGAAGGTCATTCACAAAGAACGGATCCGGCAAGGAAAAATCACCCAATGGGATTTGTTTAGGGTTCGCTTTCCAAGTGGCACAAATACCGAATACGATTTCCTCACCATCAATACGGTCAAAGGTTGGAAGGGCGTGGATGATTCCTATTCCGGCTTGGAAGAGGCTTTCAAAGGTTTAAACGATGCGCAACAAGTCATTATTGATAAGACGGAAGCGACCCGCGACCTGGTTCGCACCGAAGTTTGGCGAGGTGTGGATGGCGTCTTCAGAGACGGTGAAAATCCCATAAAATACCACATCATCAATTACATGGATGTCCCAACCGGGCGCAGCGAGGAATACATGGCGATGGAAAGAGAACTCGTCAAACCCGTCCATCAGGCAGCTGTCAAAGCCGGTGACCGGGCAGGTTGGGGCCTTTACCAATTGGAGTTCCCTTATGGTGCCGATTTCCCTTATGAAGCCGCCACCGTTGATTTTTTCGACAATTGGGGGGACATCCAATCAGGAAATTTCGGAAAACACTTTGATAAAGTTCATCCCGATAAAAGCGATGCCTACATAGGTCGTCAAATTTCGGAAACCAGAACCCTTTTGAGAAGCGAATTGCGGGTTTTGGTGGATTATGTGCGATAAATTTTTTTCACTATTAAATCAAACCATTATGAAAATCAATTCAATCCTTTTTGTTATTGGCGTTTTGTCCCTTTTCACCTATTCATGTACAGAACCAGTGGCTGAAGAAGCAGCTGCCCCGGATTTGAATCAAATCAAAGCCGAAATTCAGGCAATGGAGGATGCCTATGCCGCCGCCCAAAAGGCAAAAGATGCAGATGCCGTCGTTGTCTATTATGCAGACGACGCCGTCAGCCTGTCTAATAATAAACCTTCAGCAGTTGGTAAAGCGGCTATTCTTAAGCGGACAAAAGCTGACCTGGCAAAGAACACAACCGGAGCAACGTCTGTCTATAAAGTACAGGACATTTGGGCAGCAGGGGATTTGGTCATTGAGGTCGGGAAAGGTACTTCTACCGACGCCGCTGGAGTAGTAACCACTGGTAAATATATTTCCATATTTGAAAAACGGGACGGCAAATATGTTTGCATTAGGGATATCTATAATGACGATGCCCCCAATGAAAACGATTAGCCCCCATCAAAAATGATGGTTTCGATAGCACCTCAGCCCGCTTCCAAAAATGACTAAAAGACTCGGTGTTTTAAAAATAAAGGAGGCTTTCCAAAAGTAAATCCTTTTGATAAAACCCGTTGGTTTTAGTCTGCTTGATAACAAAAAAAAGAGCTACCCCAAAAAGCTAACTTTGTGCAACGCACCAACACATAGGAACCCTTTCCAATGTGTTGGTGCGTTTTTTTTTGCAATTTTGGAGGCTGTCTCAAAAGACTTCTTGATGTGTTAATTTGCGAAATCTTAAAGATTTA
>CAZJYF010000775.1:0-1729 GCA_964549665.1 uncultured Saprospiraceae bacterium | reverse complement strand
TGGAGGTTTGGGGGGGGAACCACTCCCACACACAACAGAACACGAAGCCGGCACGACAGTAGTTCTTCAGCCGTGGCGGGTCATAGCCGAACCCCTTCAATAACCGGCACACATCCTTCCCGGAAACATTGTAAAATTACCGGCAAAGTGTTGGAACACAATCAGTTTTGGGCAAAAGAGGCGAATGCCCTCGTCTGTGTCGTAGCAGATAAAGAAACCCGAGATGCCGAATTGGGCGACAGCCACCGCATTCTGGAAGTCTATGACACGCGGACTTGTGAATTGGTAGAGCGCAAGGTTTTGCCCATCGATCGCAGCCCCGATTTCCCCTATTATCTCGCCAAAATCAGCTACAACAACTCGAGCAAAATGGTCGCCATCCGGGGATTCGACAAAATTTATTGCTACGATTTGGAGGAAAGGCATTTGTCCTCACCTATCATCCCCGCATTTTTGAATGAACGCTATGCCGAAGATGCGCAATCGGGTATGATTAAGCGCCTGGAAGTATGGGAAAATTACCTCATCGGCTACGCACAGGATATGGGCGTTTTTGTATTCGACCTTGACAACCGCCAACAGCCCCAAGCCTTGATGCCAATTGCGGAATTTGAAGTCCTCGAAGGAGAACGGTACAACTCGCTGTTTCTTTTAAAATCTAAAAACGACACCTATCAAGCCATCCTGCCTTCCTACGATGCCAGCAAAGACGAATTTGACATCCATCCCCTCTTTGAGAAACCCAAAAAGATGTTCACTCAAATCAACAAGCGATACAGGAACAACCACTTCCTCATTTTGAAAGAAATCCGTAGCGACGGCACCAAAAGCCCCATCGCCGTGGACATGAAAAAAATAGAACGGGTCATTCTTCCGGAAGAAGTTGCCTCCCAAAAGAACACAGCCATTATTGAGTGGCTAAAAAGGAAGCAGGGGTAGTCTTTGTCTGACCACGGGAAAGGAATTAAAGATTTTTTGGCCTTCTAAAAAAGCAAGTTGCCCACAAGCTGCAAATATTAATACTTCGGGAAAAATTTATTTAACACAGTGAATTCGGAAGGGCATATTTTTTCCGATCCAAAAATAATGCTCGGCAAACCTGATTGAAAAAGGAAATCAAGAAGGGGAAATCCCATAAACCGAATATCAAAAGCTACAACTACTCCTCCGAACCGTCCACAAGGAAGGGGGAAAATTGCGCCTTGGGGCAAACCAAAAATGCCCCGATTTTCTGCACAATGATTGGTGCAACTGCCATGAAGGTCGCAAAATAATAGAACTCACTTCCCTAATAACATCTGCTGCCACTACCCGGAATTTTCAATTTATTACAGCCAAAGCTCATCACGCAGAACGGCACTGCTTTTTCTCAATTTTTAAATCACGTAAAACAAAATCTCTTTTTATCTATGTGAATGAAAGCCCAAGGCAATTACTGCCAAACTCTATCAATATCCCATTCTCAAGGCAACCTTTCCTACATTAATTTCCGTATTGGATATTATTGATAATTGAAACAGGAAAAAATAACCTACCGATTCTGACCCCGATGGTTTCGGGGCAGGCTTCGTCCTTTTTCCTTTTGAGTCTCGAATTCATTGTGACTTAGACGAAAAAATCACCCTGCCAAAACGCGTATCTTATTTAATCCCCTTTCCCAATTTTCTATTGCGTATGCGAATCATGGGTTCCATTTAATTGATTTGCATTGCAATCAAAAAAGTAAAAA
>CAZJYF010000774.1:0-1731 GCA_964549665.1 uncultured Saprospiraceae bacterium | reverse complement strand
GTTCATCCCGTTTTCCTTACTACATGAAAACCTACGGAATGCACTCCATTCACGGTCGTGCACCTGCCATCGCCAGCGGTTTGCGCATTGCGAACCGCGAACTCAGCATTTGGTTGGTAACCGGTGATGGGGATGGGTTGTCCATTGGAGGAAATCATCTGCTTCACATTTTGCGACGCAATTTTAATCTGAATATTTTGTTGTTTAACAACCAAATTTACGGATTGACAAAAGGCCAGTATTCACCCACTTCCGAATTTAACACCAAAACAAAATCCACCCCTTTCGGCTCTTTGGACCACCCGGTAAACCCCCTTTTATTCGCGATGGGTGCCAACGCCACATTTGTCGCCCGTTCAATGGACCGGGACCCAAAACATTTGAAAGAAATGCTGCGGAGAAGCAACGCTCATTCAGGAACTTCTTTCCTGGAAATTTATCAGAATTGTAACATTTTTAACGACGGGGCCTTCTTTGCTTTTACTGATAAAGCCACCAAATCGGTAAGCTGCCTGTTTCTGGAACAGGGGCAGCCTTTAATCTTTGGAGCCAACAGAGAATTGGGAATCCGATTAGACGGCCATCGCCCGGCGGTGGTGCATTTGGAAAAAGACGGCTTCACCGCCGATGACCTTTGGATTCACGACGACAAAGACCCTTTCAAGGCTCAAATGCTGGCACGCTTTTTCGATGACCCGAGGAAACGCGAAAATAATTTCCTTCCCCGGCCCTTTGGCGTTCTTTATGAAATTGAACGTCCCTGTTACGAGGAAATGCTATATGAACAATTGGACAAAGCCACCGAACAAAGTGGCAAAGGCGACTTGGACCAATTAATTGCAGGGAATGTTACCTGGGAAATCAAGTAATCCAAAGGGAGAGGATATTGAAAACCATTCCCAATAAAACTTGGAATGAAATCCTCCGGGGAAAGCCTCATTTTGGCAAAAAGCACAATGCGGGATATTCGCTGATATAAAAAAAACCTGGAAGTAAAATACAGGTGTCTGACTAAATGCACGCGCATAAGTATAGGTAAATTTATGAATGAGGAACTTTATTCATGAGTTCTACTATTTTTTGGAGATTAACCAACAACCTTACCTTCATGTCTCACACCAAGCATTTTGTCGCCATATTTGGAGGTGCCGTTTCCGGGGCGGAAGCGGCCAGTCAGTTTGTCCAGCGCGGGATCCGCGTGGCTGTTTTTGAGCAAAACGCACTTCCTTACGGTAAAATAGAAGATGGGCTTCCCAAATGGCACGTCAAATTGCGGGATAAGGAAGAGAGGAAGATTGACCAAAAACTTAATCATCCGCTGGTTTCTTTTGTGCCAAACACCCGCCTGGGTAAAGACCTCGATTTGAAAGATTTGGTCAATAATTGGGGTTTCAGTGCCATCATCCTTGCCACCGGCGCGTGGAAAGACCGTCCGCTTCCAATCCACGGTATCGAAGCGTATGTAAATAAAGGATTGTATTATCAAAATCCATTTATTCATTGGTTCAATCATTACCACCAACCGGATTACAACGGGCAAGCCTATGAAGTTTCCGATGGGGCAATTGTCGTTGGCGGAGGGCTGGCATCTATCGACGTCGCCAAAGCGCTGATGATGATAACCGTTCAAAAAGCTTTGCAAGACAAAGGACATCAGGTCGATTTGCTCCACCTCGACCGCAGCATCGCAAAGGTCTTAGACGGTCTGGGGTTGACAATGTCCGATTTGGG
>CAZJYF010000773.1:0-1743 GCA_964549665.1 uncultured Saprospiraceae bacterium | reverse complement strand
CAAGTGATTAGTCAGGGTCTGTCTGTAAATAGCCCAAGTAAGGCTGTGCCGGAATAAAATTTTGCTGGAGCGGATTTACTTGTCGTGCACATAGATAAAAAGGCACTTTGTTTTGCGTTTTTTAAAAATGGAGATAAAGTGGAGCCGTGCTGCCCGATAAGCTTTGGCAGTATTTCCTACAAAATTCCAACCTCCGGTGGTCATTGTTATTAGGGAGGCGAATTCATTTTTTTAGCCACTTTCATGGCATTGGCGCACATCATTGAGAAGAAGATCCAGGCGTTTTCGGTATGCTCCGTGCGGGCTTTGATCCTATCCAAACCGTAATGATTTTTTTCATTTCCAAAACTGCCTTCCAAAACGGTTGAGCGTTCTTTAGCTATGAGGCTGCGCAATTGAGCTGCCTGGGCTTCGTTCCTGCCTGCCCTGCCTTTTCTACGAAAGGAGGTAAAGATGCCATTTTGCGAACAATACGTTCGGTTTTTGTTGGTCGCATAGATTTGGTCGCCACCGAAGTGAAGGCACTTGCCAAAATATTTTCGATGTTTCCAAATGCTTTGAATGCATCGGTTGCCCTCGTGGAAAGCCTCATAATCCCAGTGCTCAATAAAACTAATGCCGCCGACCATCATTTTGTGCACTTTTTTTCCAAACTCTACCCGTTTGGTTTCTTTACCGCGAACGATGGGGCGCAAATAGGGTTTGAACAGAGAGACGATTCGATGAGGGATGCGAACATCGGGGCGCTCATAATGCAATTGTTGTTGCCGGTAAACTTTTTTTACAAGGCTTAGGCGTGTTAGGAAATCAGCCTTCACCGGGGATTTTTCTCCCAATGAAAAAGCCGACTGCCACAGACCTATCAGTGGACTGATTTGCCGAAGCATTTTATGGAGCAGATAAAGCAATCGCTTTTTAAGGCGGTGAGTGGCTTTGTAGGTTTTCCTTCGCTTTCGGCTGTAAGACTGATGTGCCTTTTTGATGTCCCGGTATTTATTCCTCGGTTGAGGTATTTTAGTATGAGCACATAAAGCACCTATTTGTTTGTGTAACCATTGGATGCTTTCCCACAGCAATTTCACATCCGTGGGATAACGGACATGAGACTCGTAGCAGGTCGCATCCGACACATTACTATGCTGATCCTCAATGTACTTCGACCACTCCTTTGCCAAAACCATCTGAATCTCATCTTCCTTCAAATGCGCCCCCAGGAATCCTCGCCATCGACTGATGATGCCCCGGTCTTTAATCATCTGCCCTTCTCCCAAGTGCATCCCGCAAAACCATTGCATCACCCAGTTGCCGCAGTTGAGTTGTTCGATGATCTTTTCATCGGAGCATTTCAAATAGCTTTTCAAAAACATCAAACCAATGCCACCCTCAACTCTGAAAAATGGTTTGGCGCCACACTTGTTTTCCTTGCTTGGATAGCGGCTCGCTATCTCTTGGAATGGTATTGTTTTGTAA
Organism: uncultured Saprospiraceae bacterium; assembly: GCA_964549665.1. Classification (GTDB taxonomy): domain Bacteria; phylum Bacteroidota; class Bacteroidia; order Chitinophagales; family Saprospiraceae; genus CAZJYF01. The sequence goes on along the minus strand of CAZJYF010000773.1, from coordinate 273 downwards.
AGTTGCCCAATTTTGGTTCTGATGAATCGTTCCCAACGCTTGTCCCGCATTTCCTGCTCTGTAAAAAGCAGTTCCGAATTAAATTTGGTAGCTTGCATTCAACGAAAATTTGTTTACCCCAAATATACCCCTTTTGGGGCATTTTTGGGGTCTTTTTTCGCCGAAATATTAACTTATTTGTTTGATTATCAAATTTTTATCTGATTACAGCCAGACCCTAAATAGACACCAAGAATTTGGAACATTGTTTTCAAGTTTTGAGAACCTAATCAT
>CAZJYF010000772.1:0-1747 GCA_964549665.1 uncultured Saprospiraceae bacterium | reverse complement strand
CCGCATTCACTTTTAAAGCAAAAGCTATGAATTTGCCCGACCAACTCAGTCGTCTTGAGCGACTCGACCAATTAATTCGCCTAAAAGCGACCGGCACGCCTGCCGAACTCGCCCGTAAATTGGAAGTCTGCGAAAGAACGGTTTACTATTTAATCCGCATTCTCAAAGAACGGGACAAGCCTGTGTTTTACGACAAAGAAAGACAAAGCTATTGCTACGATTAGCTTTGTCAGACAGGTTTAAAAAAGACATCCGGACGACAAAAACGCCAACTAAATAATCGGCAGACAAAGATTTTTTCAAAGTTTCTTCTGACTGCAAAATTCTTGCAGTGAGCGGGATTATTTTTGAGGTAGTAGCTACTGAAAATGGGTTCCGAAACCCAATCCGTGGAAACAAAAATAATCCGCTGTCAAGACAGGAAAACTTTTTGGTTGCATGGGTTTTGAGGATTTTGGAATGCCCATTTGAATGCGCTTTTAGCGCACGCGTTTCATTATTTTATCACCCTTAAATCGATGCAATTATGAAAACAAAAATGTTGAACAACCGATTGGTCGCTGTCCTTTTTACCGTGTTCTACTCGTTCGCTTTTATTGGATTACATGCTCAACAGGAAACTTATTTTAACGAGGTTTCATTGGCCTCAATGAATTTTACCGCAACAGAACTGGCAAATGTCAATGCCTTGCAAGCAAATGAAGAAATAAGTAAGGTGCGCTATGTAAAAGTAGGCGATTTGCGCAAATTTTTGAAAAACGATCTACTGGAGTTCACCCTTCCCGGATTCAAGGGAGGCACCTTGGTTGCTTCCCCAAAAAGGGTAAAATTTAACGGTAAAGATGATTTTATTTGGTCTGCCGAATTTGTCAACCGACCGGGTTATATGTCCATCGTTCAGAATGATAATGGAAAGGCAGGTTTCTTTCAGGTGGACGACCGTTTCTTTACGTTATTACCTTCAAAGAATAATAAAAACTTACTGGTGGAGTACAATACGAAAAATTTGAAACCAGCCGAATGCCTAACTCCCGGTGGTGCAGCAGCCGCTTCGCAGGATTTTTGTGCAGAAGATAATAATACCTGCCCGGCCACTATCACAATTTTGATTCTGATTACCCCCGAAGCGCAGGCTTTCTTCGATACCTTTGGCAATCCTCCTTTTGGCGCTATTTTCTTTTTTATTCAGGGCATAGAATCCGTAAACATGGCCATTGACAATAGTGGCATACCCAATAAAGAAGTGGTCTGGGTGTCGCAGAATTTTACAATGAATTTGACACAAAACCCAACAAACATTGTAGCTGATGTTAATAACCTCGCGAACAATGCACAAGGTTTACGCGATGCCTTTCACGCTGATTTGGTGGTGATGCTCACAGATGACCGGTATCAAAATATTTTCGGTCGTGTAAACCAAATAGGGCCCTCATTCGATGCAGCTTTTGCAATAGTAGCAGCGCCTTTTATGGTTGACCCGAGATGGACTTTTGCGCATGAAGTAGCCCATTTGCTGGGTGCCCGGCACAATCGGAGTGCCAATGTCCCCTGCCCGAATTGCGGGGATGATGCGAACGATTGTGCCCATGGTTGGCGGTTTATTGACGGAGGGGGAACGGAAAGAAGAACGGCGCTTGCTAGATCTACTGCACTTATCCAAGGAGATCCAGAGGAACGGATATTAAACTATTCCAACCCAGACATTGACTTCAATGGAGGGGCTACCGGGAATGTTGATGACGATAAT
>CAZJYF010000771.1:0-1761 GCA_964549665.1 uncultured Saprospiraceae bacterium | reverse complement strand
ATTTCCCTTTTAGAAAAAATATAACAAAAGGTAAAAAAATTATCCTATGCACTCCTACCTCCACCACCTTCTTCCCAACCTCCGCGCTGCCACAGAACCCCTCCCCCTCCTGCCCGAATGGTACCCAAACCCATACTCCTTCCCCGAGCCCAATTACATCCTGGAAAAGGAGCAAGCCCCGATCGGGCCCTTGAGCCATATTTGGAATTCGAAAAGAAGCCTTGCTGGGGTTGGAAAAATGGACGGAGGTGCAATTCCTAAATCATGGTGATTTTCAAAATCACCATGATTTAAATTAAAAACGATTATATTGAACAGTATTTTTTGCCATAAAAGAAACAGACTATGGTGAAACAAACACTTTATGAACCAGGTGGGATTTACCATTTGTTCAACCATGCGAATGGCAGAGAAAATATTTTTGAGGAGCCAGAAAATTACCGTTATTTTCTGACAAAATATACTGATAAAATGGACGGAGTGGTAAAAGGACTGGCGCATTGCCTGATGCCCAATCATTTTCATTTATTGGTAAAAGTTAGAGAGGAAACTGTCTTATTGGAATTTCTGGAAAAGAAAAAAGCACGGCAACCAAAGGTATTTGTGCCGGAGGGTTTAACGAATGGTGAATTGTACCATTTTATCGTCCATCGCCAATTCCATAATTTTTTGGGGGGTTATGCCAAGGCTTTTAATAAATACCACGACCGGTCAGGGAGTTTATTGCGGCAAAATACCCGGCGGAAAATTGTTTCGGAAAGAGATTATATCATGAATGCCATCCGGTACCTGCATTTGAACCCGGTTCATCACGGTTTTACGGTTTTGCCGGAAGAATGGCCGCATAGTTCATACCCTACTTTCCTGGGCGACCAACCAACAAGCCTACCCCGGAACGAAATATTGACTTGGTTCGGGGGAAAGGAAAATTTCATCGAATTCCATCTTGAAAAACTGCACGGTGGGCTGGAAGACAAATTTGAACAATAAATTTATACGGAAATAATAATCCAAATCAGGGTGATTTTCAAAATCACCCTGATTTACCCATTTACCATGGAAAAATATATTGAGCAACTCTTGCAAGAAATCGAAACCGTGATTCTCCAACGCTGGCGAAAATGCCCGCCGCATTTTTTTCTGGGAGGGGTACCTGAAAAGTATTTGGAGCCGCCCAAAGGTTGGAAGGAAGAGGATGCGTCGCATGTGGTGGATTTTGATTCTCAGGTACAGTATGATATGTCCATTATGGAAATGGAAAACTGGCTGGAAGGGGCGGCGGAATTTTCCATGTTTTTTCATTTTGGATTGAAGCCGGAGCAATTTCCGCAGCCGGAAAGCCTTTCGGATGCTCAGTTAGATGCCCTGACACTTGCCCTGCACCGGCTTTGGGCTGCTTTCAATTTTACGGCCGTGACGCCTGATAATGCGCCGGGCAGAATCGTTTATCCAATCTTGCTCAAGCGAATGTTAGAGCCCTCGGCCATGATGGATTTCGGACACATAGGGGTGGAGTTTTGCGATTATGAGCCGGAACATTGTCCTTTTGGACAGGAATTTTGCAGTTGCAAAAAATGTGTTGAAAATGATGAGAAGGATTTGCCGGTTTAAAATAAGGACAGTAAATCTGACGTCTGATTTCAAAATTACAGAATAAAAATGATTGAGCGCAAAGAAATTACCCGGCAACTTCCTACAATCCTGGATTCATGAACCACATCACCGGAACGCACATCGCCTACCTCCACCTCTGCCACCGCA
>CAZJYF010000770.1:0-1761 GCA_964549665.1 uncultured Saprospiraceae bacterium | reverse complement strand
CATCGGGTTTTCAGTTTGGAAACTTCAACTATCGGCTTTCTTTTTTTGGAATTGGTGGAAGAGGGGCGACATCGGGTTGTTGAGGTTCGTGTTTCTTGAACGAGCTGTCCAGTTTTATGATTTTCCCGGCTAGGCGACGGGCTTCTTTGGCGGGAGACTTCCACCAATTTACGGACCAAACCGGCATGTATTTAAATCCTCTTTTTTTGATTCTCTCCCTTTGCCGGTATTCCCAAAGGAAAGAAGTAAAGGGGGTATTGGCAAAAAAGCCGTCGGGATGAACCACCGCGGTTGGTTCATTCTCGTGAAGGGGCTTGATGCTCAAAGGAAGGTTTATCTCATCTAAAGGCACATTTTGTTGAAGGCGGGTATCTGGAAAATACGGGCGAAGAGCATGGGTGATTTCCCGTACGAAAATGGATTTCGGGGCACTTTCTTTGATATCCCGGTAAATAAGGGGAAAGTATTTCTTTTGCTGGACGGAGTCATTGCGTTGAACGGCATCTGCAAAATGCAGGTAATTGGCTAGCAAAAACGTTCCTCGATCGCTCTGTTTGGCAATGAATTTATCCAGATACATTTTTGGAAAAGAGTGGACGATGAACACTTTGGAAGGAACTTGGTCGATAATTAACCGCAGGTGGCTGAGCCCTTGAGGGCTGTTCAAAAGAACGATTTTTTTGGAAAGCTGGCCTTTGTGATTTACCGTTCCAAGGGTGAAAGAAACGATGAGGATATCGAAATTTTGACCATACACTTCATCCACATAAAAAACCCCCATCCCGTTTCGCTCCAATTGCCTGATTTTTTCGCTGCCCGCTGCATTTTGCTGTTTTAGTTTCAACAGATAAGAACTAATTAAATCGCGTTGTTCGATGGTAAAGGTGACAATGCCTACGGAGGGGTAGATGCGCTTTGGCGTTGGTTGAATTTCGTGCAACAATCGAATGACCTGCTGCGCTTCCACATCATTGGTTCCTTCCCGTTCGTCAAACCGCCCTTCGGCGTTTTCTAGGAAGATATCCCATGAATAATAAGCGGGAATTGGAGATTCATCCCCTTTTGATTCGGCGGTAATTGATTCTGTTGACCGCGGGCTGGGGTACTGGTGACGAAGCGAAATTGTAGGTACGCCGTTTTCCATTGCGTATTGCAGCAGGCTTGTTTCGCCTTCAAAAGAATCCCTGCTGCCAAAAAAGACCAGCCGTTTTCCCAAAGGCGCAATGACGGTTGCCCGTTCCACCGAGAACCGATTGGCTTCCACAAATATCAGGTAGTCGAAATAGGCTTTTTTGTCGGGGAGAACATTCCTGGCAATAGCTGGGGTGGCGAAAAGAAGGGGAAGGGCAGCAGTGACAGTGTCGAAGCCGCCTTTTAAAATGGTTTCCAACTTTTGTCCACTTATTTTCTGGTGGCTATTTTTATCAAAAATTAAATTAAAGGCGGTTTTGTTTTTCCCTTTCAGCGCTTTGTGTTCTTTGATAAAGCGTTCTTGCCAAAGCGCTGTAATTTGATTTAATATTAGGGGCTTCAAGGCATAATAGGCTTCGAAAAAATCGGAGAGGAGAGGTTCTCCGGAAGGCAATTCGGCCGTACAATGTTTGAAAAGGAGATTGTTGAAGTACCAACTTTCAAAGGCTGCCATCCAATCGGTTGGTTTCACTTTTACTAGTGCTTGGACAAGCTTTTGGGAAACAGAAGGCAAGTGCAGCCAATTGACCTGCCAGGGATAAAATTGGTCAAAATCCCGGAGGTTCAGTT
>CAZJYF010000769.1:0-1767 GCA_964549665.1 uncultured Saprospiraceae bacterium | reverse complement strand
AAAAAGTACCGGATAAAAAGCACAAACGGCTAAATCGGCAGTTTCCAGAAGTCGAAAATTGTCGGGTGTTTCTTTCCACCGAGGCAGGTGGGTCGGGGCAGAATTTGCAGGTTGCCGATACGGTCATCAACTTTGAATTGCCCTAGAACCCCACCAAGAAAAATCAGCGCATCGGGCGCATTGACCGCTTGGGGCAAACGGCTAAAAAACTGACCGTTTTGAACTTCATCACCCGGGGGTCCATCGAAGAAAAAATTGCCACCGGTCTGATGCTCAAACAGAACCTCTTCGACGGGGTACTCGACGCGGACAGCAACACGGACATGGTTGATTTTTCCGAAAAAGGGCGCGCACAATTTATGAAGCAATTGGAAGAAACCATCGCTGAATTTGAAATTCCGCAGGTAGAAGAATTAGTGGAAGAGGAAGCCGAAGTAGTTGCTGAACCCGAACAGGTCAGCGACGAATTGATTGAACCGGATGAGTCTTTGGATGAACCCCTCGAACCAAAACCCGAACGGGCATCGAGACCTCAGCCTCAATCAGCAGGAGAGGGCGGCAATGGAAAAGAGGGAGACGGCCCCGCCGGTTCCGCACAAGCACAACGCTTTGAGCAAATGGAACAGGTGATGAACAAAGGGCTGGAATTTTTGGCAGGTTTGTACCAAATGTCCACCGGCGAAGAAATGAATACCAAAGAGCAGCGCGTTGAAATTGACAAAGAAACCGGGGAGGTGGTGATGCGGTTTAAGTTTAAGATTTGAGGGGGATGATTGATACCTGTTACTTTGCTTTTGAAAATCTGGGGATTTGGTGAAAGTTCGTGATGGGTTTGGAAATCCATAAGGCTTAACTTTGGAAGAGGTGGCGCAAGCAGTATTTCGGTTATCTCAATTAATATTCAAGGGCTAACAGGAAGGAAAGCTGAGTTTATTGTTTGCCATATTCCAAAGCAACAGCATTTTCTGTTGAGACTATTGGCACATTCGATTTGGAGGCGGAGTTTAAAATATGGACATCAGGTCTAGGTTTGCTCCAGTTTGAGTTCATAATAGGTACAGATGTCCGTAAGCTTACCCAAATCCTAAGCACAAGAATAAAGTAACGGCTATAACAATCAAATCCAGCCGACCGCTAAGGTGGTGGCTTAATTGGGACGCTAGGCCCATAACTAAAGGAAGGATGAACAATAGAATATTGCAGAAGGAAATAGAAAAACGCCAACTTAATGTGTTTCGGGAACTCTATTCGATGTTTCCAACTGGAAAAGTAATTCCTGGAGAAGAACCCGATTTCACGGTCTGCACAGCTGACACATTAGGGATTGAACTCACAACTCTATTTTGGGGCACACCAAATGGCAAAATGCCAAGACAAGCCCAAGAAAGTGTACGCTATATGATTTGCCAAAAAGCGCGTAAATTGTACACTGCAAGAAAACTACCACTAGTCCACATATCTGTACACTTCAATGAAAACTACACTTTCAAGAAACGAATGATTGACCCATTAGCGACTAGAATTGTTGATTTCGTTGAAAAAAAGATTCCTAACATAAACGAAAAATACGAGGAAAGCTTCGACTGGGACAACGGAAGCTATTTCCCAGAAGAGGTCCATTTGATTGCTATCTATAGACTTGAGGAACTGACGAGGAGTTATTTCTTAGCACCAGACGGCGGATTCATTCCCAACTGCACTATCGCCGATATCCAACGTGCTCTCGCAAATAAGGATTCTAAGTATGATAGGTATCGTCAGAAGTGT
>CAZJYF010000768.1:0-1771 GCA_964549665.1 uncultured Saprospiraceae bacterium | reverse complement strand
GCAATGGGTCCCCAATAATTGAAGTGATAAGAAAATTGTCCGTATCCGCCCGCAAGGAAATTTGGTTTCAGGTGAATGCGGGTAAAGCTATTGTGTCCACCAGCCCGCTTATTGCCCCGCACCTGCGACTTCGGAATACCAACTGTTCGTTCTGGCACGTGATAGACGATGCACAACCCTTTCGGTATCCTAGCGCTGACAACCGCACGGGTACAGTAAACGCCGTGGTCGTTGTACACCTCCACCCAGTCGTTGTCCTTGATCCCAAGTTCTTCGGCGTCTTGTTCGCTTAGCCAGCAGGGTTCGCAGCCCCTCGAAAGGGTCAGCATCCGCAGGTTTTCCATGTAAGTGGAGTGGATGTGCCATTTTCCGTGAGGAGTCAAACAATTGAGAATTTTGGCTTCTCCATTTTTCAAAGTATCCCGCAAATCGCCATAGGCTTCCGGTTTTGGAGAGGGCTTGTATGTTGGAAGATTTTCGCCGTAAGCGAGATAAAACTCGTGGTCGAGGTAGAAGTGCTGCCGTCCGGTCAGTGTTCTCCACGGAACCAGGCGCTCTACATTGTAAGTGTAGGCTGCATAAGCTCTTCCTTCATTCATCAAGCCAGACCAAATAGGCGAGGTATTGTACCTTCGTGGCTGTGCCAAAAGGTCCGCGTAATTAATCTTGACATCCTTGCTGCCTTCTGCGAGGTCAGCCAACGCCAAACCGGTTTTTTTCTCAGCATTTTTATAGGCCCGCACCGTCAGCTTGCCGTTGGTCAAGGTGGATAATTGCAAAACCGCATTTGCCGCCCATTCGTCCTCTTTTATGGAAGGCCGAACAATGCCGTTCGATTTTTCGACGGGGAAGTGGTTGGAATCGAGCATTTCGTCGAAGGCATCTTCACACATATAGTGATTGCCGTGTGCGCCCAACCCGTTGTTGCGAATATTCTCACCCAGCGAGATGTACTTTTCGTAAAGTTTAGTGTAATCCCTGTCCACGACCGCAATCTTGTGCATGGTTTTTCCGGGAATGGCTTCGCACTCACCTTTATACCAATCTTTAATTTCCGGCTGCGCAATTTCCCCTGCTGTGTCGTGGGCAATGGGGGAGATAACGACATCCTTTTGCGGTTCAGCTAAATATTTTTTGGCCAACTCACTGGTCACTCTGGCAATTTGTTTGAAAATGTCCCAATCTGTTTTGGATTCCCAAACAGGAGCGATAGCTTGCCCCAGAGGGTGAATGAAAGAGTGGAGGTCGGTAGTGTTGAGATCAGCTTTTTCGTACCAGGAGGCTGCCGGCAGAATGATGTCGGAGTATAGGGCTGAGGAGTCCATTCGGAAGTTGAGGTCAACTATCAAATCCATTTTTCCGAGTGGCGCATGTTCGTGCCATTTGACCTCTTCGGGGTGGTCTTCCGAATCCTCAGCGATAGAATTGTGGTGGGTGCCGAGGTAATGTTTCAATGCGTATTCGTGCCCTTTCATACTTCCCATGATGGCATTACCCCTCCAGATGTACCAAACTTTGGGGTGGTTCTCGTGGGCTTCGGGATCGCTTACGGCGTATTTCAACTCTTTGGATTTTAGTTTCTCTAAAACATAATCCTGAATTTCTTTATCGGAAGATGCGCCCTTTGCAGTCGCTTCTTTGCTCAACTCCAATGTATTTTCATTGAATTGGGGATAGAATGGCATCCAGCCCATCCGGACTGCCTGGAAAATGGTGTCAGCCGTATGCTGACGGGTCCATTTGTTGTCGGGCACGGTATTGTACTTTGAAA
>CAZJYF010000767.1:0-1774 GCA_964549665.1 uncultured Saprospiraceae bacterium | reverse complement strand
GACCGAATGCTTTCATGGTTTCCTTTTTTGGTTATGACTGTAAAGCCGTGAAACCTTGAAACAATAAAGACGCAAACATACGATTTCTAATTTTAAAAATGTCCCTATCTGCCTATTCAAAAGGGCTGCGACAGATTTTGTGAAGGAAGATTTTTTGATATATTTGAACAGAAATTGAAGGCGATTTCATTCAAACCGGATCGCCTTCACCGGGCTAATGCGGGTGACGAGGTAGGAGGGAATTATCAAAAACAGAAGGGTGACGATTAGGGTGCCGATATTCAACGCAAGTACAGCCCAAGCGTTCAGTTCCACAGGGGCGACGGAGAGGTAATAATTTTCCTCGGAGAGGGTGATCAACCCAAACCTGTCCTGCAACATGCACAATCCGATTCCTATAAAATTGCCCCAAAATAAGCCAATGCCGATAATGTAGGCAGCGTGGTAGAGAAATATTTTTCGAATTCCCCAATTGCGATAACCCAAGGCTTTTAGGGTGCCGATCATGTTCATTCTCTCCAAAATTAAAATCATCAAAGCCGTCACCATGTTGATAATCCCTACGAGCAACATCAGCAACAGAATCACCACTTCGTTGATGTCCTGCAATGCAAGCCATTCGAAAATTGCGGGGAACTTATCGCGAATGCTTTCGGCGTATAAATCGCCTGGTAGTTCTTCTACATAAATGTACTCTGTGAGCATGTCGAGGTCTCTCAAATCATCGACAAATACCTCAAACCCTCCCACCTCATCTTTGTTCCATTTTAAGATATCCTGAATTTTTCGAATATCTACGAGAGCAAATTTCCGGTCGTATTCTTCCAAGCCTGTTTTGTAAATCCCCTTCACCGTAAAGCGCCGTTTCAGGGGTTCTCCATTTTCCACAAAATGAAAAATAAATTTATCGCCAATCTCTAAATTTAGGCGGTCGGCTGTTTGGCGGGAAAGCAGGATGCCTTCAGAGGCTGTGGAATCTGAAAGGCTCAATTTTTCTCCTTCGACCATGTAATCTTCGAAGAAGGACCATTCAAAATCGTTGCCGATTCCTTTCAAAATAATACCTTCAATTTCGTCCTTGGTTTTGATGATTCCCGGTTTCAAGGCAAAGACCTGGATGTGCTTGATGCCTCCTCTCGTCCTTCTTTCCACCTGGCGGTTTTTAAATTCAATCCCCAAAAACCGGGCATTATCGACATAACTCACCGGGCTAATGGTGTCCAACCAAGGGTAGAAATCCTGATGAATATTTACCGGATAAGCTTCCACTAAAGACCTTTGAACGCTGGTACTTGTGATGTGAATATGCCCCCAAAAACCAAAAATCTTCTCTCCGATTTGGTGCTTAAAACCCGAAATGACGGCAGTGGCAATGATCATAACCGAAAGGCTCAAAGCAATGGCAATGATGGCAATCCTGATGATGAGATTGGAAAAGGATTGTTTGCTGGAAGAGGCGACCCGTCTGGCAATAAAATATTCGAGGTTCATGCTGGATTTTCTTTCACCGTCCATTCTACTCCCAACCCACGAGGCTTCTCCGAACGAAAGCTCGGAGCAACGGTGGATTTCCGAATGAACAAACGGAGTTCAGAAAGGCACAAATTTAAAAAAATACCGAGAGAATGTTTCAAATTCATTTCCCCCTCCATTTCACTCCAATCTCATCCCGTAACTCGAAAATTCACCTTCGAAAAAAAATCGTAACTCCGAGCTTCCGCTCGGAGAAGAACCGTGCGTTGCTTCTCCGAGCGGAAGCTCGAAGTTACGGTGG
>CAZJYF010000766.1:0-1776 GCA_964549665.1 uncultured Saprospiraceae bacterium | reverse complement strand
ATGAAGCCAATTATAACCAACTGCTTCTCTTCGATTTATAACGCACCACTAGTATGCTCAATACTGTAAAACTTGCCATTCAACGAGTAGAAACAAGGGTAAAGGAAGGAGGACACAACATACCAATTGATGTAATAAAGAGAAGATACGACAATGGATTATAGAACTTTTTTAATCGATATATTGAAATCGTTGATAAATGGTTTTTAGTAGACAACTCAGGGGAAACCTTTCAGTTTGTTGCTGAAGGAACAAAGGATGGTTTAATAATAAAAAATGAAAATATTTGGTCTGAATTAAAACGGAATAATAATGGGAATTAAGGAACAATTACAGGAATTAGAAGATAAAATTGCCAAGGGTTTGGAAGAAGCATACCGTAAAATGGTAGAATTTAAAAAGCATAAAAAAAGCCCGATTGTAATGTCAAAAAATGGTGAAGTTATTAAGATTCAACCTGATAAAATACAACCCACAACAATGTATAAGCGATAAGGACTTCCTTTCGTAAGCCACTACGCTTATACTCAACGTTACTATTGAGTGGCAGACTTTCTCTGTGCTTTTGATTTGGGTTTTAATCTGTCAAAAGTCTCGGGTTGGTACGTCTTTTCAAAATCCTTCATAATTTTCGTAAAAGTCAATATGCCTCCATGCCCCTAAATAAAAAAATAACCGCCCTGCGCTCCACCATGAAGGCGCATCAGTTGGATGCTTATATCATCCCTAGCGGCGACCCGCATCAGGGCGAATATGTCGCAGACCATTGGAAAGCCCGGCAGTGGATTTCGGGCTTTTCGGGTTCGGCAGGCATCGCCGTCATTACACAAGACCATGCGGGACTATGGACCGATAGCCGCTATTTTTTGCAGGCGGAAGAGGAACTCAAGGGCAGCGGGATGGCACTCCAAAAACAAGGCGTTGCCCATGCACCGGAACACATTTCCTGGCTGCAGGAAAATCTTCCGGCAGGCAGCAAAGTAGGGATTGACGGCAAGTTGTTTTCGGTGGGGCAGGTGCGTCGTTTGGCGAAAGCTTTTTATGAAAAAAATATCGAATTGGAAACGGGGGTCGATTTGGTAGCTGAGTTGTGGAAAGACCGCCCGCCATTGCCCCAAAATGCGGTGTTCGAGCACGAAGTGAGTTATGCCGGTTTGAGCAGGGCGCAGAAATTGGAAGCCGTTCGGGGAAAAATGGGGCAGGCGGATTACTACCTGATTTCTACCCTCGATGACATCGCCTGGCTGTTCAATTTGCGAGGCAGCGACGTAGAATGCAACCCGGTCTTTTATTCTTACGCGGTCATTGGAAGAGCGGAAGCCTACCTTTTTATCGAAGAATCAAAGCTGCCGGAAGATTTAAAAACGACGCTTCTTCCCGATGGCATTTTTGCCAAACCCTATCACCAATTGGAGTCCTTTTTGAAAGAATTGCCTGCCAATAAATCCATTTTTATTGACTTGGTTTCTACGAGCAATCAGGTTTACAGCGCCATCCGGAAAGAACAAATAATAGAGGGCAGGAATATTGTACTTCAAATGAAGGCAATCAAAAATCCGGTAGAAATTGAGCATATCAAAGATGCGATGCTCAAAGACGGGGTGGCGCTGACGCGCCTTTTTCGTTGGTTGGAAGACAGCCTTAAAAATCGGGCTGTGCCAGAGACGGAGGTTGCTGAAAAGCTCGCTGAATTTCGCCGTGCCCAAGGCGATTATCATGGCGAGAGTTTTGACGCGATTGTCGGTTACAACAGCAATGGGGCAATTGTTCATTACC
>CAZJYF010000765.1:0-1776 GCA_964549665.1 uncultured Saprospiraceae bacterium | reverse complement strand
TTTAAAATAGATACTCAAAAACAAAATGGCAGAAGAAATTGATTTGCAATTAGATATCCCCTCCGTTTGCGCTCAAAAATTGCAAAATGGGGCAGTAGATTTGGGTTTGGTTCCCGTGGCGGTAATTCCCGAATTAAAAGACCCAATCATCATTTCTAACTATTGCATCGGGACGGTCGGTGCAGTGAAAACAGTTTCAATTTTCAGCCAATGCCCGATTTTGGAAATGACGCATCTTTATTTGGATTACCAATCCAGAACTTCGGTGGAGTTGGCTAAAATTTTATTGAAACAATATTGGAAAACATCCCCCGTCCTGTTGACTGCCGAACCGGGCTTTGAAGAAAAAATTGAATTTACGCGGGGCGCCTTGATTATAGGCGACCGAACGATCGGTTTGGAAAAAAAGCATCGCTACATTTATGATTTGGGAGAAGCTTGGATGAATTTTTCAGGGCTGCCATTCGTTTTTGCCGCATGGGTGAGCAATCGCGTCTTGCCACAGGATTTTATCGAGCGATTTAATGCTGCTTTGAAAAGAGGCTTGGATGAAATTCCCCAGTTGACCTACCTGCTTCCACAGCCAAATGCCGATTTTGATTTGAAGCATTATTTTCAACAGCATATCAGTTACCAATTGGATGAACCAAAGAAAAAAGCCCTCGCCCTGTTTTTGGAAATGTTGCACATTAAACCCCAATCGAACATCGCTCAAAATTTGGCTGCAATGAACCAATGAGGTCACGGTAGCGCCACGCCATTCATCCCTCTTTTGTCCTGCAAAAAAGTTTCCGATAATTTTTCTCACTTGATATTTCCGTTAATTATTTTTTTATCTATCTTCGCCCGACTTTTAGAAACGTTGCCATTATGAAGATAGGAATCCTTAAAGAACAAAAGGATAAGCGGGTTGCCATGGCACCTGCTACATTAAAGAAATTAAAAGGTTTGGGCGTCGAGATTCTGGTAGAAAAAAATGCCGGTTTTGCTGCTCATTACCCGGACGAGGAGTATGCGGAACATGCAAGTGTGCTGCCTAGAGCCAAAGTTATGGCGGAAGCCGACTTGCTGATAAGTGTGTTTCCTCTTCCCGATGCAGACTTGAAAAAACTCAAAGAAGGAACCGCCCTCCTTTCGCAATTTCGACCGTATTTCGACCCATCGGTAACTGAGAAACTGCAAAAGCTAAAGCTGAAAGGTTTTAGCATGGACATGATTCCCCGTACCACCCTTGCACAAACCATGGACCTCTTGTCTTCCATGGCTTCTATTGCGGGCTATAAAGCGGTTTTGACGGCCGCTCAACTTTTGCCACGCTATTTCCCGATGCTGATTACCGCTGCGGGAAGCATTCGACCGGCAAAGGTGTTGGTGTTGGGAGCCGGTGTTGCCGGTTTGCAGGCTATCGCCACAGCAAAGCGATTGGGTTCCGTGGTGGAAGTTTTTGATACCCGCCTTGCCGCCAAGGAAGAAGTGGAGAGTCTTGGTGGGAAATTTATCGTGGTGGAAGGAGCAAAGGACGAAAAAAGCGCCGGTGGTTATGCCGTTGAACAATCCGAAGAATTTTTGAAAAGACAAAGGGAAGAAGTTCAGTCCCGGGCGATGAAGGCGGATGTCATCATTACCACAGCGCAGGTCAGGGGCAGAAAAGCGCCGCTTTTGGTTCCCAAATCTACGGTTGAGAAAATGAACTCCGGGTCGGTAATTGTTGACCTTGCTGCTTCTACCGGGGGCAATTGTGAATTGACCAAAGACAATGAAATCGTTGAATTTAAT
>CAZJYF010000764.1:0-1783 GCA_964549665.1 uncultured Saprospiraceae bacterium | reverse complement strand
CGATTGAAAAAACAACGACAAGATAAGTCATTGTCAAAATCAAATCTCTTTCCATATCAACTGCCAATGACAAGGCCAATGCGATGGAGATGCCTCCCCGCAGTCCACCCCAAGTCATAATCAGTGCGGTGTTGGGGATAAATTTCAGGCGCTTTTTCAAAATGAAAATGGGTAGCGAAAGGGCGAGGTAGCGCGCCAGTAATACTACCGGAATGGCAAGCAAACCCCCAAGTACGTGCGCTCCCCTGAAGGTCAGAATGACGATTTCCAAGCCTATTAAAACAAAGAGCAGCGCATTGAATAAAACATCCAGCAGTTTCCAAAAATGATCTACGTAATGTTCGGTGACTTCCGACATGCTGCCGGTGCGAAAGCGCTCATTTCCTATCATCAACCCGGCGACGACCATGGCCAGCGGGCCGCTAAAATGAAGATAACTTGCCAGCAGGTAGCCGCCCATCACGATGGCAAGGGTTATCATTACTTCTACCTCAAAATTATCTATCGTTTTCAGGAAGAGGTAGGCAATGTAACCCAACAGCAATCCGAGGAAAAGGCCGCCGCCCACTTCCTCGAGGAATATCACCGAGATTCCCGAAATATCCATGCCTGCGTCACCCGCTTTTGCTATTTCAAAAATGGTGATGAACACCACTACCCCTATCCCATCGTTGAACAAGCTTTCCCCTACTATTTTGGTTTCCAACATTTTAGGTACGTTTGCCTTTTTTAAAATACCCAAAACCGCAATGGGGTCGGTGGGAGAAATTAAAGCTCCAAAGAGGAGACAGTGTATAAAACTTATGTGAATACCTATCAATTGGAACAATCCAAACATCGCTCCACCTACCAAAAAAGTGGAAATCAAAACGCCTAAAGTGGCGAAGATGAGAATAGGGCCTCTCAGGGCTTTTAATCTTCCAAAATCGACGTGCAGGGAGCCGGCAAAAAGGAGAAAACACAGCATTCCTTCCATCAGAAGTTTTTGAAAATCAATTTGCAGGACCAATTGTTCTTCAAAATCGGCGACGGCCGGGTAGATGAAGCCGACTGCCATCACCCCCAATGAAAAAACGATTGAAATGATCATCAGCCCGATAGTGACGGGCAGTTTGAGAAACCGGACATTGATGTATCCGAAAAGAGCAGAAAGGACAATGAGAATAGTGAGCGTGGTAAATAATTCCATGCAGCAGTATCTTATATTTGTGGGGCGAAGATACGAAGCCCTTCAATAGAGAAGCAGGGAAAGGTCAAAAAGAATTATTTCCTGGCCAAAACATTCGTCCACCCGATTTCCCGGAAGGTGGTAATGACAGTAGAAAAACCTGCGGAATGAAGCCATTCCAGTTGCTCTTCTAGACCATTGGGGTGGTCGAAGGTGTCGTAATGTTCCATCATCCACTTCCATTCTTCAGAGGTGGTTCCATTTTCTTTTGCCATTGATTCCCAACTCTTTAGATGGGTGGAGTGGAAGGGTTCGTCTTGTTTTTCAATCATGAGGTCTGAGGTAGAAAAGCAGCCTCCGGGGGATAAGCAGCGGAACACTTTTAGGAAAAGTTGCTTTTTTTCTTCGCCGGTAAGGTGGTGCAAACTCAGCCCTGCCACCACGAGGTCGAAGGTGTTTTCTTCCAATTGGGCGTCTTGAAAATATCCCAGCCGGAACGAAAAGGAGTAGCCGGAAAAGCGTTCTTGGCAGGCTTTTATCATCTCACTAGAGGCATCCAAAAAGGTGAAAGTGGCCTTGGGGAAACGGTTGTGTAGCAAGGCGGTCACATTGCCG
>CAZJYF010000763.1:0-1787 GCA_964549665.1 uncultured Saprospiraceae bacterium | reverse complement strand
GAGTTGTGTGAAGAATGTTGGGACAAGGGCCCTGAGTTTGGTTGACCACTCTACATTCCTTTCCGCATCCAGTTTAAAGATCAACCCATCCCAAGCAATTGTAATAATATTGGAATTAGCGGGGTCTTTACTATCTGAACCACTTGCGATGACCAATCCGCCATCTTCCGTTTGAATCATCGCCCGGGCTATATCCTGCAATTGTTCCATCGGGGAGAACCAGGTCCATTGGATTACACCCAGGCTGTCTGTTTTGATGATATAGGTCTGGCTGAAGAAATTATTGGAGGTCACATTGGTGTTTCTTCTTCCCGAACCGACGATAAAGCCGCCATCATCGTCCAAAATTAGCGAAAAGGGAAGTTCACTAAAAATGCCTCCGTAGGCAGTTTGTTGGGTTAAGTTCAAATTGGAATCCAATACCATGATTGAAATGTCTCTGCTTGTCCCGGAGTCATGTATATCGAGCATAACGTATCCCCCGGTTTCTTTTTTTCTGATTTCTGTGGGAAGAATAAATGTGGCCTCCGGGTAACTAATGCTGAAGTATTCTCTCGTCAAAAGGGTGTCTCCCGCAGGGGAATACTTGATGATCAGCGCTTTTCGCACCGTATCCGTCGTGAAACCAATATCGATAAGATTGCCATCGGGCGTTGGCAATAAGTCTCCAAACCAGGTTTCGTAAAATTTACTTTGGGCGGAAAGTGTTTTGTGGAATAAAGGCTCGCCGGAAAGGTCGAATTTCACAAAAATATTCCCAATTCTGACCGGCAAAAGGGTATCTACAATAACTCCTGTGACGAAATAACAACTATCCGTTGGAAGCACGCTCGTAAGGATGGTACTGGGGAAATTGAAATCAAATAATTTATTAAAAGTGATTTGTCCCCAACTCAGTTGGCAAAAGCAAAAAACGAGGAATATGACTAAACCATATTTTTTCATGACCAGATTTATTAGTTGTTCGGAATTTTAAGGTATCGGATACCTGGCAGGTATCCGATACCTTAAAATCACCGCACCACCCTAAATTTCACCGTCTATTTGTCGGGCCAAGTGAAATTCAATTGCCCCAAGGGGTCATGACCCCTTGGAAATAGCTTAGAAAAGGGTCAGTATTTAACAATTTTTTCCACCTTCACCCAATCCTCTCCCTGAAGGTGAATGAAATAGATGCCCGCCGGCAAAAAGGACATATCGAGTTGGAAACTACTATTTTCGATGCTCGGAATTTTCTCCATCACCAACTTCCCCTCGGGGCTAAAAAGGCTCAGCTTGACTTCCCCTTGGAATAAACCTTTGAAAGTCAGTTGTGTACGCACGGGATTCGGAAAAACAGAAATACCAGCTTCCGGTGAAACCTCATTTACAGCTACAACCGGGTCGGAACAGTTATCGCCATGCCTGGAAAACAATATTTCCCCATCCTGTTCAAAACATTCCAGTGTATCCGGGTCAATGGGAACGGAATCATTGAAAAAGCAATCCAAATCGAAAGGGTTGACATGACAAAAGGTACCTCCAATTCCCTCTATCCAGGAAAAAGCAAAAATTGAATCAAGCGGATTACTGCCCGTAAATCTGTGGAAATTAAATCTTTTGCGGTAAGAATTATTGTTCAAAAGGATAGAATCGATAGAGGTTACTTTGAAATATATGCTTTGCATAGGGGGTACTCTATCTCCAACTTCCAAATTAAAATCAAACCAAACTCGAACGGTATTTGAATTCCTACGAATAATAAATATTTTTTTATTTTCTTCCCTGTATGCACCTCTATATGATAA
>CAZJYF010000762.1:0-1794 GCA_964549665.1 uncultured Saprospiraceae bacterium | reverse complement strand
ACAGCCATTATGCGATTCCCGAAATCCCTTATGTTTTTTGGGCCATGCTCGCCATTTTTCAATGGATAAAACTCGAGGACATTTTAAAAGAGGGCGGGCGATTCATGCTGCGCAACCGGTTTTTACAAACATGGCTTCTGATGGTCTTTGCGATGGGAATGACGCTCGCCTTTAAATTCGATTTCATCCCCTGCCTGGTGTTGGCATTTGGCGCTGGCGTTCTTTTGGCGAAACGAATTATCACATTCCGCCAATTCCTGGGATTGGGCTTTGCCAGCACCATCGCCGTGTTGTTTTTCTTTTGGGCCGGAGCAGGTTTTTCTGGGGAAGGAAGCAACTTCATCAAGACACTTACCTGGCTCATCCGGGAAAACCATGACCTCATACCGAAAGACAATCATTATTTTACGAATCCGGTATTATTGCTCGCGGGAACCATTGCCGGTATAGGCCTGCCTGCGGCAATGCTCGCCATTTGGGGTGCCTGGAAAGCTCGCCAAAACAGAGCCCGTAAAGGGCTGGGAATCCTTGCAATTTTCCTACTCCTTGAATTCTTAATCCTTTGGAATTTAGATGCGCTTTTTATCAGGAGGTGCCTGATATTTTTGCCATTCGCAGCACTGCTCTGCGGGTATGGCGTTCATTATTTTTTTGAAAAAAACAAGAAGGGCGTGGCATGGATTTGCCTGGCCGGTGTTTATACGCTTATGCTTACGGCGGTGTCGCAATGGAACTTTGTGGATGACACCCGCTTTCAGTCCGAAAATTATTTGACCTCACTTGATTTGAAAGGAAAGCGAATTTATCACGACCCTTACGCCAACCCTTATGGCAGGTATAACAACACCTTGCCTGCCAATGCTGACTACCTTATCATTCACGAAGCTTATTACCGAAGGTTCTGGAAGAGTTTTACCACTCCCTTCAAAGTACCGGAATGTTGCGATGAGGTATATCATTGCGGGAGATTGGAAAATTGCAAATTTTGGCATTCGCTGCTGCGTGGCGAAAACAGTTTTGTACTTTTGAAAAAGTTTCAACCAATAGATTGGGCACCTGAACGGTTGCTTTATAAAAAGTACTTCGGCACCTACGAAACCTTCCTCGGTGATGTGCTGATTTTTGGAAAACCGCATTAGCCACTAAACCTTCCAAACCCTCAACCCTCTCAACTTTCTCAACCTCCCCTTTCATCTCGTCTCTTTTACGTCAATTTCCCAATACGCCGGTTTGCGCACCTCGCCGCTTAGGCCGATATTCTCGCCGGCATAGTCCCCGAAACAGTCGAGTTGGGTGAGAAAATATTCTTCCCGGTGGGCGATGTATTTCCTGATTACGGCGAACACTTCAGTCATGGAAGCGCATTTTACGCCATTGCGAAGGTCGATGACCCATTTCCCTTTAAAGGCTTTTTTAGCCTTGTGAATGGGCCGGTTCGTGCGGGACTTGGGCATGAGGAAAAGGTCGAGTACGCTGTAAAAAAAGTAACCGCCGCGGAGGTTGTCGCGTGCCACCATGCCCGACCAAGGCGCATAAGCAAGGATCTTGCGAGCGGATAAATCATCTACAATAAAAGTGTGCTCCTCCTGTTCTGCCGTGAGGTTCCAGTTTTGGAGATTGTATTGCTGGCGCTTTTCTTTTGCATCGAAATAAAAAGTCCATTGCTCGTCGAGGACCACGGAAAAATCGAGGCGCTTGAAAGAGGAGGAGTTGTCCTTGTATTCAAGATGCAGCGACTTAAGAAAGGCTTTTATTTCCTGTTCAAACGATTGCATGGCAGTGTGTTGGCTAAGC
>CAZJYF010000761.1:0-1796 GCA_964549665.1 uncultured Saprospiraceae bacterium | reverse complement strand
TCAGGGACAAGGGATTGAAACCCCTTGGATGTTTGGCGATTAATATTATGAGGTGCTCAGTCGTTTAATACGGACATAAATACCATCTTCGCTCCCCCTTTTTTTAAAACGGGGCAAAGATAGATTTTAATTCTATTTTTTTCAACGAGATTCAACCAACCACCCGACGCATGAATTTTTTGGCACATCTATTCCTTTCCTGTGATAATGAAGAACGCATGGTGGGTAATTTCCTCGCTGATTTTCTGACAAACCGGGAGGTGAAAAACTATTCGGGTGAGATTCAAAAAGGCATCTTTTTGCACCGGAAAATAGACTCCTACACCGACAACCACCCTTTGGTTCGCCGGGGTACCAAACGCCTCCACCCCCGCCACCACAAATATGCTGCCGTGATTATTGACATTTTCTACGACTTCCTGCTGGCAAACAATTGGGAAAAATATTCCGAACAAACGCTTCCCGATTTTACGCAAAGCGTTTATCGCAATCTGGAAAAAAAACGCGACCTGATGCCTTCCTCGTTAAGGCTTCAATTGCCCCGGATGATTGGTAGTGATTGGTTGGTGGCATACGGAACGGAAGAAGGGCTGCGCTTCACTTTTTCGAGAATGAAAGCCAGAACCAGTCATCCGCAATACTTTGAGAATGCCTTTGAAAGTTTAATAGCAGATTACACTTTGTTTGACGAAGAATTTCAACTTTTTTTTCCGGAATTAATGACATTTGTCGCGCAAGAATGCCTTTGTTGAAGTAGTCATTAAGGGTCATTGGTCATAAAAGGTCATTGGTCATTTTTGCAATTGGTAGAAATAAAGTCATTTAGACAGTGCAAAGAAAAAGGATTTAATTCAACGGAATAAGCATTTGAGAAGTAGCTTCAAAATAATGAAAACTAAACCCACCTTCCTTTTTTTATGGCTCATTTTGTCCCATCCCCTTTCGGCCCAAATTACAGGTATCGTGACCAATAAAAAGGGGGAAGCCCTGCCTTTTGCGAGCATTTATGTGCAGGGCACTTCGACGGGAACAACGACAAATGTAGAGGGGGATTATTCGCTCGAATTGGAAAAGGGAACCTACCGCCTTGTATTTCAATATGTTGGTTACAAACAAAAAATTATACCTACTACCGTTGCCGGCGAAGCGATTGAGTTAAACGTGGTCTTGGAGGAGGAAACCATCAATTTGCAAATGGTGGAGGTCCATGCCAACGCGGAAGACCCTGCCTACGCCATCATCCGCAAAGCGATTGGCAAACGGAAATATTACAAAGAATTGGTGGAGGCGTATAGCTGCGACGTTTACATCAAGGGCGTGGTGAAATTGTTGGACGCCCCGGAGAAAATTTTAGGGCAGGAGGTGGGCGATTTTGAAGGCAGCTTGGATTCCAACCGGCAGGGCATCATTTATCTTTCCGAGTCGGAGTCCAAATTGAATTTCCGGCAACCCGATTCCTACAAAGAGGTGATGGTTTCTTCTAAAGTGAGTGGCAACGACAACGGCTTTAGCTTTAACAGTGCGAGAGACATGGACATCGGGTTTTACGACAACCACAGCCTCTTCGGAAGGAATATCATTTCTCCCATCGCCAACACCGCCCTCCAATATTATCGCTACAAACTGCACGGAACTTTTTACGACGAAGAAGGCCGCCTCATCAACAAGATTGAAATCATTCCGAAGCGCTCGGAAGACCCCGTTTTTCGAGGCTTCATTTACATCGTCGAAGGGCTGTGGAACATTCAAAGCGTCAAAGTTTATTTGACCGGTACGGCAATGAAACTGCCCGCTTT
>CAZJYF010000760.1:0-1808 GCA_964549665.1 uncultured Saprospiraceae bacterium | reverse complement strand
CATGGAACCAAAGTTATTATCGATCCGGATTCGCCGAATAAACTCTCTAAAAAGTTCATCGTCATCCCACAATTAGTAGCCGCATCCATTTTAGGGGTTCTCGTGAGTAAACTTTTCGGAGGCGAAGCCATTTATGCCTTGCTCTTGGGCGGTTGTTCCATGATTTTGGCTGGTTTTTTATGCCTTCGGGTGGAGGATAGGGACGATAAATAGTTCTTCGTCAGAAAGGGTAATTGTTCCTTATTTCGAGACGCAGTTTTCAAAATTTTTCAATTTTAGTAAATTTAAATTCGAGCAACCTTAGATTTACCAAATCTGGAAGATTTTGCAAATCGGGTCCTGGTTTCACAAATCGGGTCTTGGTCATTATTTGAAAAGTTTTATGAAAAAAAATATTTCTTTTTTAATCGCTTTATCTTTCCTTTTCGGTTTCCATTTGGATGCACAAAATGAAAGCATTTATAACGACGACCCTCAGCAACGACTTCCTCTCGGGGTTGAGAAGCCACAACATCATTTCATTTCGGCCAGCGGAAAAAAAGTGGACAAAGCCCGAATCGAACCTCCTTTTTGGTGGACGGATATGAAAAATCCTTCCCTAGAAATATTGGTTTATGACCAAGACGTCACTGGGTATTCCGTTTCGATAAAAAGCGATGCAGGCATTAAGCTGGAAAAGGTGGAGAGGGTGCAAAATCCAAATTACCTCTTTCTCGAATTGGAAATCGGGCCGGGTGCCAAAGCCGGGACCTTCACCATTGAACTTACAAAACCCGGCGATAAAAAAACCTATTCCTACGAACTGAAAGAACGCAAAAATAAACCGAACCGGATTCAGGGATTGTCCCCCACTGATTTCATTTATTTGCTCATGCCCGACCGCTTTGCCAATGGGGATTACGACAACGACAGCGTGGAAGGCATGGCCCAAACCGGTATTAACCGGGAGAAGATGTATTTCCGGCATGGCGGTGATATTCAGGGGATTATGAATCATTTGGACTACCTCAAAAACTTGGGAGTTACGGCGCTTTGGCTCAATCCTGTCTTGGAAAATGATCAACCTTATGAATCGTATCACGGCTATGCCATCACCGACCATTATCACATTGACCGACGGTTTGGTTCGAATGAATTGTATGTTCAATTTGTTGAGAAATGCCACTCGATGGGGCTAAAGGTCCTCATGGATATTGTTCCCAATCACGTTGGGAACGAACATTGGTTTATCAAAGACCTCCCATCTGAAGACTGGATCCACCAATGGAAAGATTTCACCAACCCCATCTACCGGTCCTCCTTAATCATGGACCCCCACGCCGCAAAAAGTGACCGGAGGCGATTGACGGATGGCTGGTTTGACAATCACATGCCCGATTTGAACCAAAAAAATCCTCAACTAGCCAATTACCTGATTCAAAGTTTCATTTGGTGGTTGGAATATTCCGGGCAGGACAGCTACCGTGTGGATACCTACTTTTATGCCGACCCGGATTTCATGTCCCAAATGGCAGAAAGGCTGGAAGAGGAGTACCCTCAATTGGGGATGTTTGGGGAAACTTGGGTGCAGGCACCAGCTCTTCAAGCCTTCTTCACCCAAAATAACGGATTGGTGGAAGGTTACAACGCTCACCTTCCGGGTGTGACCGATTTTCAATTGCATTTTGCTTTGGAAGAAGCGCTCAACCAACCCCAAAGCTGGACAGGAGGCATTTCAAAAGTTTACTACACCCTCGCCCAGGATTTCCTTTATGAAGACCCCTTGCGAAATGTCCTTTTTCTAGACAACCACGACCAAAGCCGTTTTT
>CAZJYF010000759.1:0-1811 GCA_964549665.1 uncultured Saprospiraceae bacterium | reverse complement strand
GGGTCTACGAGCTTTCACGGAGTGCATGGTGTTCAGACGTGTGCTTTTCAGATCTTGTACGGCTTGAAAATCCAGTTGAACGACTATGCCGGGGCGCAAGTTGTACTTTCCACTTTGCCCAACAGTACACAAGACGAGCAATGGTTCAACTCGGTTCAGGATATCAACCTCGAAAGGTTGCAAATTACCGGGAAGTTCTTCACACTCTCTAATGCACAGGACAGCCTGCTCTATGTAGTGGCAAATAGTAAGTCGCCGGAAAGGAGCTATGCCAGGGCTTTGCTCTCCTTCTTGAAAGAAGAGCGGTTCAATCCGGATATTGAGTTGAAATTGGAAGAACAACCCAAAAGTTCAAGTCGTTCGCAAGTTCATGATGACCAGTTTATTAGTACGGATGACAAGGTCAGCGTTCGCCCAAACCCGTCCAATGGTGAATTCGGGGTGATACTGGATTCCGATGAAATAAAAGGAGGCATTATCACCGTCTTGTCGCCAAGTGGCGAAATATTGAGAAAATACGAATTGCCGGAAAACAACCGCCAAACCTTACAACTTGCAGACCTGCCGAACGGCATCTATTTCCTGCAAATCTCTAACAACAACAAAATTGTCGGACGAACCAAATTCGTGATTTCCAAATAATTTCCTGACAAGCACAAAAGCTAATGCTTCTGGCACTTAAAGGTGAACAGAAGCATTGGCTTTTTTGTCAAAATGCCTTTGCAATGAAAAGAATCCTATTTACATTCTTGTTTTTTAATTGGTTGGTCATTCTTTCAGCCCAACCCACTTATTCCAAATCCGTTGACTTGGAAGGCAATGCAAATAATGGTTTTTCAATAAAAGTGGTGGATGATGGGTATATTATTTTGGCTGGCTCAGCTGATATTTTTTCCCCTGCGGAATACACTTCCATCGTGCATACCGACTTTTCGGGAGAAGTCATCTGGCAAAAGCATTATAAAAATGAGCCGTGGAAATTTATCCCCCCTCCTATTAGCAATGCAGGCATTGCCGTAGGTGCTGATGGCAACATGTACATAAGTGGAAAGATAGAGACAAACGGAAACCCGTTTGATGTTTTCTTGATGAAAACAAACCCGGAAGGAGATAGTACATGGATGCGTACTTATGGTGACGCATTCGAAGATTACAATGCAACAATTTTATTCCATACAGATACCACGCTACTTTTTTTAAATATGCTGACGTTAAGCAATAATGTAAATGATTTCATCATTTGGCTCATGGAAACGGATTTAGAAGGCAATGTGCTGTGGGAAAAGACCTTTGACGGGGGGTATGCCATTGCAAATCCAAGAGATATTCTTTTATTGGATAAGGGTGACTTTTTGGTTAGTTACCTAACCTGCGAATCCACGGGCGTTTGTAATCCAGATGATTTTCAAACTTTAGCGCTCTCGAGATTCGATAAGAACGGAGAGGAGATTTGGACGAATGATATTGCTTTTTTCGAAGAAATTTACATAGCTCCTCCTGTTATGGTATCTTTGGACAATGGCGGTGTTTTGGTTTCTTTTTACCGCATGAATTTTGAAGAAGGCTGGCATTATCCGCCCATACTTGTCTGGGTTGATTCAATGGGCAACGTCACCAACCAGTACGATTTTTTGCCTGATACGGAACGGTACGTCCGGGATTTGCACAAAACTTCATCCGGTACGATTATCGGGGTTGGCTATGCCGATATGTTGGAATCAGGGCTTGGGGGTTGGGTGATTGCCATGAGCCAGGAGGGCGAATTGCTTTGGAGCAGAGATATTAATGATTTGCGCTTCCCTGAAAAATGG
>CAZJYF010000758.1:0-1815 GCA_964549665.1 uncultured Saprospiraceae bacterium | reverse complement strand
CGTTTTGGAAGTGATGCGCCAACCGATGGAAGAGCGAAAAGTGACCATTTCCAGGGCAAAAATTTCGGTAGATTACCCCGCTAATTTCATGTTGATAGCCTCTATGAATCCCTGCCCCTGCGGCTATTATTCGCATCCCGACAAGGATTGCGTCTGTGGGCCGGGGGTGGTAAAAAGATATTTGAATAAAATTTCCGGACCCTTGATTGACCGCATAGATTTGCACGTCGAAGTGACACCCGTTTCCTATGAAGAACTGTCCGACTATGCCCCGGCTACTCGGGTCAGCAAAGACATCGCCCTAAATGTGATTGAAGCGCGAAAATTTCAAGGCGAGCGTTTCAAAAAATCCAAGCGCATCTACTGCAATGCTCAAATGCCAAGCAGGATGGTGCGAGAGGTTTGCCATCTCAATCAGGCAGGAATGCTTTTGTTGAAAAAAGCAATGAAGGTGCAAAAACTTTCTGCCCGGGCTTACGACCGCATCCTGAAAGTAGCGCGCACGAGCGCGGACTTGGCTAGAAGCAAAGACATCCAAATCGAGCATTTAGCCGAGGCCATTCAGTACCGGAGCTTGGATAGAGAGAGTTGGGGAGGGTGAGGAGGATTTCATTTTCATTTGACACTTTTTAATGTAAAATTTAAAATGATAAATTTAAAATGTAAAAGTGAAACCTGCTCGTCAGCACGTATGTGTGATAATTCCCCTCTTGTGAATAGGTTCAAAAAATAAATAATTTTACCCAAAAGAAAATACAAAAAATTGAATTTCAATAATATTTAAAAAAAATTATGTTTTCACGAACCTGCCAATATGCACTTCAGGCTGTTCTGTACATTGCATTGCATACCCGGAATAAAGGTGGCAAAATGATTGGTTTGAAAGAAATTTCCGCTTCGCAGGACATTCCCCTGCATTTTCTTTCAAAAATTCTTCAAATTCTGGTCAAATACAAAATCCTTACCTCAACGAAAGGTCCGAGTGGAGGTTTTGCCCTGAATATGTCCGCCGACAACCTCACCCTCTTGGAAATTGTTCAGGTCATCGATGGCTTGGATATTTTTGACCGATGCGGGATAGGCATGAAAATCTGTTCCGACAAAGCGCCCTGCCCTATTCACACTGACTATAAAATTGTCAAGAACAAAATCAGAAGTTTGTTAGAGAAGAAAACCCTCAGTGAGCTTTGTGAGGATGTGCAGAGAGGTAAGTCTATTGTCACTTACGTTAAAGATTAATGTAGTAGGCAATCGTTGTATTCCCAATACCACCGCTTCGGTACGAGATGTTCATCAATATCTCGTGCTAGCTGAGAACCAACCCTCGTAAGTAGCTACCTGAAATTACAAATTAGGATGAAAGGTTCGAATAAATGGCCTGCCTCATTGCTATCCATTGTTCATTTTGCTTCGCTCACTTGACTTTGGCAATTAATTTAAATAATTTACTGATAATCAATTATTTAAAACTTATAAAAAGGCTTTTTAGCATAAACTTTTGAATTTTTTAAAAATTAAAGTCCTGTAAATCAACACCGTATCAAAAAACGACCAAATATTCTTACGCCAACTATTTTTGTCTGGAAAATCCTATTATGATGAACAGGTTGAATAAAGGGTCTGCCTTATTGCTATTCATTTTACATTGTGCTTTGCCACTCTTGGTTTCTGCACAGGCTCTGAAATTCAATCACAAATTCCTCAGCGTGGAGGACGGATTGGCAAGCCGGGATGTGCTTTGCGGGTTGCAGGACCAGCGCGGGTTTTTATGGTTTGGCACCCGAAATGGACTCAACCGTTACGATGGAGAGCATT
>CAZJYF010000757.1:0-1816 GCA_964549665.1 uncultured Saprospiraceae bacterium | reverse complement strand
TACCTCGGCCAAACTCCCCTCTGCGGTCTCGCCAGATAGGGTGGAGAAAGACCCTTCTTGCGACAACTCAATTTCCAGCGCACTGTCCTGCCCTTTGAATCGGAGATAGGCAAACCGGCTTTTGATTTCGATGTCACTTTTGGAAAATCCTTCCTTTTTCAACTTTTCGACTGCCTGATTTTCAAGGAATTGAATCAAAGACGGCAAGTCCTTTTTGCATTCTTCCAAATCTGTCAACACCTGCTTTTCCACAAAGCGTTCGACCCTTGCATTGCCGATGCCAAAGGCACTCAACAGCCCCCCGTCAAAGGGCAAAATGACCGTTTCAATGCCCAGCAATTCGGCAATTTTGCAGGCGTGCAATCCCCCGGCACCGCCAAAAACGAGCAGTGCGTATTCCTTCGGGTCAATGCCTTTGGCGACCGAAATCCGGCGAATAGCCCCGGCCATTTTTTCGTTGGCTATCCGCTCAAAACCGCGCAGCAGTTCTTCTTCGGAATATGGCTCGCCGGTTTTATCAAAAATTTCGTTTTGCAAGCTGAGCAAAGCCCTTTTTGCGCGTTGAACATTGACGGGAATGCCCATCATGGCGGGGTCTAATTTGCCCAAAAGGAGGTTCACATCGGTGATGGCGAGCGGACCTCCGGCCCCGTAGCAGGCGGGGCCGGGAGAGGCGCCGGCGCTTTCCGGCCCGACGCAGAGTTTGTGGCCGTCGAAGTGGCAAATGGAGCCGCCGCCCGCCGCCACGGTTTCGATGGCCAGCGTCGGCGACAGCATTTCCAATCCGCCCACCTTCGTCACAAATTCGTAATCGTAGTGCCCGTCGTAGCGGGCGGTGTCGCTACTTGTGCCGCCCATGTCGAGGGTCAGAATCTTTTGAAAACCAAGCGACTGGGCGACCTTTGCCGCCCCAACCACGCCTCCGGCGGGGCCACTCAACAGGCTGTCTTTTGGAAAAAAATGAGCCGCATCGGCCAAGCCGCCGGCGCTCGTCATGACCTTCAAACTGCTGTCCCGGTGCAAATGCGATTGAATGTTCGCCAAATAATTTTGAATGATCGGGGCGAGATAGGCATTCACCAAAGCCGTTTTTGCGCGGGGCAGAATTTTGATGGAAGGCGTGAGTTGATGAGAAAGTGAAATGAACGAAATGCCTTCATTTTCGAGGGCTTGGCCGAGTTTCTGTTCATGCGCAGGATTGAGGTAGGCGTGCAGCAAAGCCACCGCCACCACTTTGGTCTCCTTTTTTTTCAATTCAAAAAGGAGGCGCTGCAATTCTTCGTCGGAAAGAGGCTGCAACACCTTGCCCGTGGCATCGAGGCGTTCCTCCACTTCGAGGACGTGTCGATAAATCACTTCCGGTTCGGGAATGTTCAATTGGAACAAATGGGGTCGTTGCTGCGTGCCGATGGCGATTAAATCTTTGAAACCTTTCGTGATTAGCAAAGTGACCTCGGCTCCCTTTTTTTCCAAAAGCGCATTCGTGCCTTTGGTAGAACCCAATCTCATATTCAGCGGCGGCAAGGGTTTTTTCAAAGAGGTTCGGGTAGCGATTCTCGTCGCCAAAATGGGCGCTTCCTCGTGGGCAGTTATTTCAAAATCGAGGGGTTCGGAAAAAGGCAGGTCGCGGTTTAGCCGAAGCGTACTTTTCTCAAAATCAATTCGTTCAATGCTTGTCTTTTTGGTTTTTTGGTTCAAAATTTGAAAATAATAATCTTGAAAGATATCCTCCCCGATGTTCCATTTGTGCGTAAATTGAAATTCCCCCGAAGCGATTTTTCGCACAAGCGTCCCCCTCAATGTACTGCTGCTCAAT
>CAZJYF010000756.1:0-1827 GCA_964549665.1 uncultured Saprospiraceae bacterium | reverse complement strand
ATTGCCAAATGATTTCAGTCTCACCATTGCTCTGCTTCCTCCCACGGTAAATTTTATTTTTTTTCATCTCCCCTCTCGATTAGCTTTTCTTATTTTAGCGCCTCTTTTAAATTAACCCAGGAAAATGAAAAAACTTTATTTTGGCTATGGAGACAGTTGTTTGACTATCTTGAAAAGAAGCGGTGTTGTTGTGGTTGGGCTGCTCTTGTTTTCAATTCATTCGTTGTTGGGGCAAAGTGCCGTTTCCGGCAAAATTTTGGACGATGCGGGCGAGGCCCTCGAAGGGGCTGTGGTTGCTTTGGCAGAAGGCGGCTTGCAGGTCCTGACCGATGAAAATGGACTTTACTCTTTTGAAAAGGTTCCACCGGGAGCCTATAAGTTGACCGTTTCTTTTTTGGGGTATGAAACCAAGAGCACGGAAATTGAGCTTTTATCCGAAACTTCTTCCGCACCGATTGAGATGAATTTCTCCCTTGCCCCCGACCCTTTGGAATTGAGTAGCGTCATCGTCACCGGCACCTTCGATGAGCGTTCCAAACTCGAATCCTCGGTAGCTATCACGACCCTTTCCGAGCGGGATATTGCGTTGCGGGCAGCGCGGGGAACGGCTGATTTGCTGAAAGCCATCCCCGGCATCTATGCCGACGCCTCCACCGGAGAAGTTTTTACGCGGGTCTATTCCAGAGGAATTTCGGCTTCCGCCGAGGATGACATCGGGTGGTACTATGAGTCCTTGCAGGAAGATGGCTTGCCGGTCACTGCGACGCAGCACGTCTATTACAGCCCCGATTTATTCCACCGGACTGACTTGACGGTAAAACGTTTGGAAGCCATCCGGGGGGGCATCGCCTCGATTACCAACAACAACGCGCCGGGGGGCATTTTCAATTTTATTTCCAAAACCGGAGGGCTGGATTATCGGGGCGAATTGGCCTTGACGGGAGCCTTGGAGGGCGATGGCAATGCCTATTACCGGATGGATGGCGATTTTGGCGGACCCATTTCCAGCAAGGGTTGGACTTACAATTTGGGTGGGTTCTACCGCTTCGATGAAGGGGCTAGAAATATAGATTTCAATTGGAGCAGCGGGGGTCAAATGAAATTTAATGTCGTCAAAACCCACCGTTTGGGATACCTCAAATTTTATGGAAAATATTT
Source organism: uncultured Saprospiraceae bacterium (assembly GCA_964549665.1). Lineage (GTDB taxonomy): Bacteria > Bacteroidota > Bacteroidia > Chitinophagales > Saprospiraceae > CAZJYF01. The sequence continues at coordinate 669 of CAZJYF010000756.1, read as the reverse complement.
GAATGACAAAACCAACCGTTGGACGGGGCTGGCTGCCAAAAATTGGAAGAACCCAAAGGCCACCTTTGGGCAGGACTTCAATACCACCGCCTTGCTGCTGCCTAAATTAAATACGGCCATCGCCGATGGTCGTTCTGTTCGAAACGATCCCTCCCAATCGCTGAATTTCAACACCGCAGATGGGGTGAGGACGAAGGATGTCGCCTTTGGTTTTGATTTTTCACAATCTTTTGGAAGCGGTTGGAGAATTCGAAACAATGCCAAGTTCAGCGACAAAAGCGCCAATTGGCAAACTTCTATCGCCAATCAGCCGCTCGGGCTGGAAAGTTTTTTACCCTACTTTTTGAGCGGCTTCGACAGCCCCTGGGGCGCGGTCGTTTTCCGCGATGCCAAGACCGGTGAAACCCTCGCCACCGTAAATAACCTCGGCGCCTTGAATGCCTTCGCGGGCGAAGTCCCGACTTTTGAATACATCAACGGCAGCTTGCCCAATGATGCCCTGATGGGCATTGCCCCCTGGCAGAAAATTGACGAAGCGACAGAATTTATGGACCAACTTTCAATAGCAAAAAACTTCGGTCGCCATGAGATGACGGCGGGCGCTTTTTTTGCCCTTTCGGATGTAGCATCGTTCACGCAGGCGAGTTTTGCCTACGCCACCTATGAACC
>CAZJYF010000755.1:0-1827 GCA_964549665.1 uncultured Saprospiraceae bacterium | reverse complement strand
CTCATCCGGGCGACCCTGGAATCACTTGCCTATCAAACCAAAGACGTCCTTTCGGCAATGGAAAATGATTCCGGCGTCCCCCTGGCCGCCTTGCGGGTAGATGGGGGGGCTTGCGCCAACAACCTCCTGATGCAATTCCAATCCGATATTTTAGGAGTGAATGTGGAACGGCCGAAAGTCATCGAAACGACGGCATTGGGGGCGGCCTATTTGGCAGGGCTGGCGGTAAATTTTTGGAAGAAAGAAGACATCGGAAAAGGCTGGCAAATTGACCGCGTTTTTTCAGCGGAAATGGGTGAAGGAGAAAGACAAAAACTCTACCAAGGCTGGCAGAAAGCAGTGAAACGAACGATGGGCTGGGAGAAAGATTAGCTGTCTCTCCGAGGATCGAAAAAAAAACAAACCCACCCTTTTTGGTGCTTAAATCATGCCTTTTCGATTCTAAGGAAACCTATAATTTTCTCTCTGTTTCGATAAATTTTCCTTAATTTTGTTATTTTTAACAAAAATGCGGAATGAAATTCAGAGATTTTGAAAAACACTTTAACCCATTCAAAATATTTTCTACAGAGGATATTAAAAAAAAATACCCTGGCTTTGATAGCCGAAGATTGGTCGAATGGCAACAAAAGGAATACATTCAAAAAATAATAAATCGTTGGTATTTATTTTCCGATTCAAAAATAAACGAACCTTTTTTATTTTTAACCGCCAATAAAATTTACGCGCCTTCTTATATTTCTTTTGAGTCCGCTCTCGCTTTTTACGGTCTCATTCCCGAAACGGTTTTTTCCATTATTTCTACCTCGGGCAAAAAAACAAAAACCTTCCATACTCCTGTGGCTGATTTTTATTTTAGGCATTTAAAACCGTCCTTAATTTTTGGTTATCGTTTAGAATCTATTGACAATCAATATATTAAAATCGCAGAACCGGAAAAAGCAATTTTGGATTATTTATACCTTCACCCAAAAATGCAATCTGAGGAGGATTTTGAAGCCTGGCGAATCAATAGAGATTGGATGGAAAGAGAAATTGACAAAGAGAAATTGGAACGATACCTTTTTTATTTTTCGAACAAGGCATTGACAAATCGTGTTCAAGCCTTGTTAAGAATTATTCGTCATGGTTAATCTTGAAGACATTTTAAAATCCTACTCCCCCAAATTGCACATTTTTGAACGCGCTTTGCTTCGGGAATATCTTCAATATAAAATCTTGAATATTATTTTCAGTGAGGCAAAATGGGCTTCGATGCTTTGCTTTTTAGGCGGTACATGCCTCAGAATTGTGCATCAGAATTTGCGTTTTTCCGAAGATTTGGATTTTGATAATTTTGGTTTATCGGAAAATGAATTTGTGGAAATTAGCCAATTAATAAAAACAAAACTGGAAGAAGAAGGCTATGAACTTGAAATCCGAAATGTGACAAAAGGGGCTTTTCGATGCTACATTCGTTTCCCAAAACTTTTGTATTCACTGGGTTTGTCAGGTTATGTTGAGGAAAAAATATTGATTCAGTTGGATAGTCAGTCCCAAAAATTCGATTTTCAACCCCAATCTTTTTTATTGCAAAAATTAGATATTTTTACTGAAATATTCGTCACGCCTCCTGATTTGCTATTGGCTCAAAAATTTTATGCAATTTTGAATAGAAAACGATCCAAGGGAAGAGATTTTTTCGATGCCGTATTTCTATTATCCAAAACAAAACCCAACTTTGATTTTTTTAAAAAGAAAGCTGATATTGCCACATCGACTGAATTGAAATACAAAAATATGGAATTTTATAAAAGCTTTTTTGTGAACCGTTCATCTGAGCGGATT
>CAZJYF010000754.1:0-1827 GCA_964549665.1 uncultured Saprospiraceae bacterium | reverse complement strand
GGTTGATGGGTAGGACCGTCTTCTCCTACCCGAAAGGCGTCGTGCGTCCAAATGAACTTGACGGGTTGTTCCATGAGGGCGGCGATGCGGATGGCGGGTTTCATATAGTCCGAAAAAACGAAGAAAGTGGCACATACCGGGATCACACCTCCGTGCAGTGCCATACCGGTAGCCAAAGCGGCCATGGTGAGTTCGGATACGCCGACTTGAATAAAAGCGCCTAAAAAATCACCTTTTTTAAAGGAAGTGGTTTTTTTCAAAAAGGCATCCGTTTTGTCACTATTGCTCAAATCGGCGGAGGCGACAATCATGTTTCCAACATGGTCTGCCAAATAAGCCAACACCTTGCCCGAAGCAGCCCGCGTGGCAACATCCGGTTTTTGCTCGATTTTACTCCAGTCTATCTTTGGCGGGCCGCCGTACAAGAAAGAATGGAGCTTCCTGGCCAGTTCGGAATTGGTAGCAGCCCATTCGCGGAAAGCGGCTTTTCTTTCCGACGCCGAAATTTGTTTTATCGCCTTCACTTCAGCATAAAATGCTGCCACATCAGGGAAAATATTTAATGGGTCGGCAGCATCTCCTCCGAGATTTTCAATCGTCTTTTCAAAAGAGGCTTTGGTTTTGCTGAGAGGCATTCCGTGGGTTTCAACCGCCCCTTCATAAGGATCGCCATTTTCTGTGACGACGCCCTTGCCCATAACTGTTTTGCCGATGATTAGGGTAGGGCGGCCGGTTTCCTGAATTCCGGCTTTTAAGGCTTGCCGGATTTCCTGGTGGTTGTTTCCATCAATTTCAATGACGTGCCAGCCAAAAGCTTTATATTTCTGGGCTGTGTTTTCGTCCATCGCTTCTTCCACCCGCGCAGAAAGCTGAATGCCGTTGGAATCGTAAAACATGATGACATTACCAAGTCCCAAAAAACCGGCAATTCTTGCAGCAGCCTGCGATATTTCTTCCTGAATACCACCATCTGAAATATAGATGTAAGTTTTATGTGCAATTTGTTCACAGAAACGGGCCACTAAAAATCGTTCTGCGATCGCTGCCCCGATGCCAAAAGTATGCCCCAATCCTAAAGGGCCGGAAGTGTTCTCGATGCCTTTACTGACATTCAATTCCGGGTGACCGGGCGTAGGACTTTCCCATTGCCGGAATTTTTCGATATCCTCCATTTTAAAATTTCCAAGAAGCGTTTGGATGCCATACAACATAGCGGACATATGCCCGGGGTCGAGGAAGAAGCGATCGCGAAAAGGCCAATTCATATCAGCCGGGTCAAATTCAAGGAATTCGGAAAAGAGGACGTGGATAAAATCTGCTCCACCCATAGCGCCACCGGGATGCCCCGATTTGGCTTTTTCAACCATGGCGGCAATGAGAATGCGGATATTATCGGCAGCTTTATAAGCTATAGTTTGAGAATCAATGGAACGTTGGGTTTCGGCTTGCATTTGTTTTGTTGAAAATCGTAAATCTAAAAAGCGATAAAATAGTATTTTCAAATATCAGTAGGGTACTAGCTAAAATAGAAATGCGCTGACAACATAATAAATTATGTTCGTCAGCGCATTTAAGATTGCAGTATAAAATATTGCAGAACAACTCCTAATAATTTCAAATCATCCAAATATTTTCTAACAACTGCAAAACTGGCTATTAATAGCGGTTGTATCCGCCGCCGCCGCCACCGCCGCCAAAGCGACGATTTCCGCCGCCACCGCCGCCATCTCTACTTCCTCTTGGTCGAGCTTTTTTTACTACAATGGTTCTTCCGTCCAATTCCTGGTCGTCCAAGTCATCAATTGCTGCCTGTCCTTCATCATCATT
>CAZJYF010000753.1:0-1828 GCA_964549665.1 uncultured Saprospiraceae bacterium | reverse complement strand
CTTCTGCCTTATTTGTGGGTACGCTTTTTTGCTCACTCACAATGCCACCTACACTCATCCCGACTTCCTAGTCGGTGACAGATTAAGGGGGCGGAGTGGACTCCACCATTTTATTTCGCTTGCGAACAGGGTTCGCAGCGAGCAAGAACAAATTGAATTGACCAACGGGATGGAGTTGGCTGTTTGGGTGGAGTTGAAGTAAGAGCTGGTTGCATACTCGACGATTAGTTTTTTTGGCTAGCTTGATAATACGCAGTATATTTGCTGTCATGCCGATATTGGTAGTAGAATAATAGGTAAGCAATACAAAAGGCAATCTCAAGGAAGGTTCTGTGAATACAAAGCGAATAAAAGACTTTACAAACTTCCTCCATAAGGAACTTGGTCCGGGTGTCGACGAACTTGAAAATCTGTCTGATAGAAATCGGAAACACGTGCAAAATCTGGTTTACACAAACCTAATTGACCGGTTCGATTACCTAATCGACAAGTTGATACTCGATAATTGTCGTGAGGAACAATTGATTGCGAAGGCATTCGCAGGAAATGATCAACCAGTAACGGAATCGTATTTAGTGTCTCTCCTTTTGAACAGCTCTGACCTTCAATCTGCGTTGGATGCACGTCTGCAAGATAAGCTACGGTTGTCCGTTTTAAAACAACGCCACTCACGTAAGCTATTTACACTGATGAGTTTATGCGATGGTATCGGTGAGATTGAGAAGAAACCGCGCGTAAATCCATCTACTGGTGAAATCGGGGATAACTTTGCCATCCAAATCAGAACCACGCCACACTCGATTTGTGGGTATGCTGATTGGCTGTACTCGTGAAGAAATGCAATTGTTCACGATGCTGATGGATCGTCATTCCTTAAAAACGACAAAAAAAAGATAAAGAAATATTACAGGGTAGATACAACCAAGACTTTCAAGGTTTCTACATCGTCTATTCGAACTGCTGTCAAATACTACGATAACTTATGCGCCACTATAATTGAGCAAAATGGCTAACTAAACGCTGCCTCGGACGGAAATTCCGCTTCGTTCTATTGCCGCCAGTGAGCTTTATCGTTAACTTATTAAATTGGAGGGGAATTATGATTACTTCAGAAATCAAAAAAATGTCAACAATTGAACGTTTGCAAGCCATGGAAGAACTATGGGATGCTTTATGTCAGGAGGAGAAAGAAATTAAATCACCTGAATGGCATCGAGAAATTATTGTAGAAAGAAAAAAGAAAATTGAAAATGGCGAAGCTAAATTCATTTCCATAGAAGATCTAAAAACTGATGTTCATCAATGAAAATGAGGAAAGTACTTGTCCTAAAAGAAGCTGCAGATGATTTGGCTGAAGGACGACTTTTTTATGATAGAAAAGAACAAGGTGTCGGTGATTATTTTTTTGATAGTCTAATTTCTGACCTGGAATCATTGAAATTTTATGCTGGAATTCACAGTAAAAGATTCGGTTTTCATCGGATGTTTTCAAAAAGATTTCCATTTGCTGTCTACTACGAAATAGACAAAGATATTGTAAGAGTCGTGGCGGTTTTGGATATGAGGCACGACCCCTCATGGATTAGAGGAAAATTAGGCAATATAAAAACATGACAAACCATTAAACCAGATCCCGAACAGCGGTGTAAAGGACTTCAAACTGACCGACCGGATTGCCGTTTTGCTCGAAAAACACGAAACGGTGGCTGAGGCAGTGGCGCATTTTGGATAGTACATCAAAAATGAACCCCTCGCCACGAAATTGGATTTGGTGAAGCCTTGGAGAATGGAGAGCAAATTGAATTGCCGAATGGAGTGGAATTGGCTG
>CAZJYF010000752.1:0-1840 GCA_964549665.1 uncultured Saprospiraceae bacterium | reverse complement strand
TGAGATGGTTTAATAAATCAGGACACAAAAATAAGCTAAATTAGTGTTCTTATGAAGAATCAAAAACCACACAAAAAGCGTCGGCGATATGACGACGGATTCAAGACCAATGCCGTCAAAATGATTGAAGATGGAAGGAGTGTTCCGTCGGTTTCCGAAGCCTTGGGGGTTAGCGAAAATTTGTTGTACACATGGAAAAGCAAATCAAAGAAAAAGGGTTTAGGGGGCATCAAAGGAGAGCAAGAAGAAATTAAGTTACTTCGCAAACGGTTAAGGGAAGTGGAAGTGGAACGGGATATTTTAAAAAAAGCCTTGCGCATTTTCAGCCTACAGAACTGACAAAATGCTATGGGTTGATAGAGGAATTGTCCTCGGAGTTTCCTGTATCAAACTTGTGCAAGGTTTTAAATGTGTCCAGGAGTGCCTACTATGGCTACGTTCAAGGTTCGACTTATGTTGAAAGTGCAGAAAAAAGGATTTTACTAAAAGAAGTAAAAGAGATATTTGACAAACATAAGAGGCGCTACGGCAGCCGCAGGATACGGGAAGAACTGCGAGATAAGGGGTACGGAATAGGCATCTATCAGGTCAAGGGACTAATGCGGGTGCAGGCTTTGAAAGCTATCCAGCCCAAAAGTTTTGTACCCAGGACGACGCAGAGCCACCCGAGTATGCGCAGAAGCCCTAATTTGTTATTGGATCAGGAGAACCTTCCAACCGCACCTGGTCAAGTGGCAGTAGGAGATATTACATATTTGCCCAGTGTGGAATATGGTTACGAATGCTGGCTCTATTTGGCAGTTTGGATGGATTTGTTCAGTAGAAAAATTGTCGGCTGGTGCGTAGATGAACGTATGGAGGAGTCCTTGGTCATTCGCCCGATGCAGCGACTGGTTCGTAACCGACAACCGGAAGAAGGCTTGATTGTGCATTCGGATGGCGGAGGGCAATATGGCTCAAACAATTTTAGGGACTTGCTCGAACGGCATCAATTTCGTCAAAGTATGACACGCAAGGACAATCATTACGATAATGCTTTTGCAGAATCTTTGTTCAGTAGGTTTAAGGCGGAATTGTTGGACGGCGATGTTTTTCATGGATTAGCAGACGCACAGTCAAAAATATTTGAATACATTGAAGGATATTACAACACGGTGCGAAAACATTCTTCGATTAATTATCTTAGTCCCAACCAATTTGAAGTGCGATTTTTTGAGAGTCAGGGGGAAAGAAAAAATTGCAATCAACTACAATAGACAAATGCACGATGCTGGTACAGCAAGGCATATTGGCGTCTTAACAAGCAACCGATTGAGGAACCGACTAAAGATTGTTCATAAAAATAAAGCAGCCGGTTCGGTATTTCAAATCAGCCGCAAAGTTGAGCTATTTTTTGTGGAATTGTAAAGGGTATATAAACGGCTTCGTTCCTCCGCCGCCCCCCGATGTTCGGGGCAGGCATTGACAAATCCACAAAAAATCCTCGAAGGCGGCTTATGATTTGAAAAACCTGAAAAAGTGAACTACCCGATAAAGTTGGGGTGACACCTATGAAATTTTTCTTTTTCTATCTTAAAAAAGTGTCCTGCTAAATTGAACCACCTCATAGCTTATAGCTGCCCTATAATCATATCAGCAGGAGCCTTTCGTTCCAACCGTCAAGGGCAAACCAAAATATCTGTTCATCTTGTTGGATTGGTATTGGGTACTGAAAATAATAAAAGAATTACTGCTTCATCCAAGGGTTCATATTCCAATCCTAAATCGCAATTAGCAAGAACACTAAAAATGAAGAATACCGTAATAATTATTGCCTTCTTTTCATTGGGTCAAAGCATTT
>CAZJYF010000751.1:0-1845 GCA_964549665.1 uncultured Saprospiraceae bacterium | reverse complement strand
ATCACTCTTTGGCCATCCTACAATCCACATTGCTCATATTCCTTTGCATTATTTTGCTATTATCAGAAAGAAAATATCTATCTGATGCTCCCTTTCTATCCGTTAGTGGTAAGGGAACGAGCGCCAAATATTACCGCTTAAAAAATCGGAAATGGGTAAGCGGGCTTTGTCTGTTCGGCTGGTTTTTCCTTTCCGTCATTCTGCCTATAATGGTTCTTTTTGTTCAATCCTTTCAAAATAGCACAGCCCAATTCATGCAGGCATTTGAATTATTGAAACCCACCTTTGGCAATTCACTTTGGTTGGCAATGGCAGGTGCGTTAATCTCACTTGTAATCGGTTACACGGCCGCCTATATCTCCGAAACACAAAAAAGAAAATCTTTTGATTGGATTTTGTTGTTCGTCTTTGCTGTCCCTTCCACCATTTTTGGAATTAGTTTGATAAAATTTTACAATCACCCCATTCTCAATTTTATCTATTCAGGTTATGCCATCATTCTGATTGGCTATGCTGGAAAATTCTCTTTCATTTCTGCCAAGATAATCGGCAATGCCATCAAGCAAATCCCAAAATCATTGGACGAAGCCGCTCAAATGGAAGGCATCGCTTTTTCCAAACGGCTGTGGAAAATCCAAATTCCCCTGATTATGCCCTCCCTGTTTGCGGCTTTTATTATCAACTTCCTATTTTGCCTTGGTGAATTAGGAACGACCATAATGGTTTACCCGCCCGGAACAGCCATTATGCCCATTAAAGTTTTCACCCTGATGGCAAATGCACCACAATCCCTGACAAGTTCCATGGCATTGATGGTGTTATCCGTCACTTTGCTGATAATCGCCTGTTTATTATTTTTTGGAAATGCGTTTACCAAAAGTTACAGCAATGTCAATAATTAAACTCAAACATATAACCCACTCGTATGAAACCGAATCGGTAATTCAAGGTTTATCCTTAAACATTGAAGCCAACCAACTTACTTGTTTTCTCGGAGGTTCTGGAAGCGGCAAAACCACTTTATTGCGCCTTATCGCAGGCTTGGAAATCCCCCAAAGCGGACAAATTATTATTCAAGATAGGCTCGTTACCGATAATCAGAATATCCTCATCCCACCACACAAGAGAAATCTGGGATACATTTTTCAGGATTTAGCCCTTTGGCCCCATTTCACAGTTTATAAAAACATCGCCTTTGGATTGACAGAGCGCAGGGAAAAGAGCGTAAAAAATGCGGTATTTGAAATGCTCGATTTTTTCGGCTTGCAGGCTTATGCTGAAAAATATCCGCATCAACTCTCAGGCGGGCAACAGCAACTCATTGCCATTTCACGGGCATTGGTTCTCCAACCAAAAATCCTGCTGATGGACGAACCCCTTGCCAACCTCGACGTAAAGTTGAAACGAAAAATACTGGAACACATCAAAAACCTAAAACAAAATTTTGACCTGACCATCGTCTATGTCACCCACGACCATAAAGAAGCGTTTGCAATAGCCGACCAAATAGGGGTGTTAAATGATGGAAAATTTGAGGAAACAGGTACCGTCAAAGAAATTAAAAATTCAAAAAATAAATTTGTGAAGTATTTTTTAGAATTTTGAATGAATATCAGACGGTGAAATTTAGGGCGGAATTTCAAGTTCAATGTCGTCAACTTAGGGAATAGGTTGTCATGAAAGTCCCGTATGGGACGAAAATATCGGTAACACAACCAACCGACGAAATTCAAGTCCCGTCAGGGACGAAATATAAATTGGAATCTAGCTTCCCGATATTTTCATATTTTGTCCCTGACGGGACTGAGATGTTTGGTTGTTAGCTTGGTTACCGATATTTTCGTC
>CAZJYF010000750.1:0-1853 GCA_964549665.1 uncultured Saprospiraceae bacterium | reverse complement strand
TGGAGTGTTATCTTCCTATCTCAATGACAATCCACCAACACCTTCTTCATTTAAGTTCATAGATACCAAAAGCTGGTTTTGGATTTTGGGCACCAATATTTTTGAATGTGCCACCTCACTTGTGGAAGGTCCAATAATGGCGGGAATATTAAGCATTATCACTTCCTCCGTTGAAGCTAAACAAGAAACCGACGATTGTTACAGCGGTTTCCGCCAAATAGGTTGGCTCGACATTTTGTATTATTCCGTTTCTTCGTTCGACCCGAATGAAAAGCTCGGCATGCAAGGTTTCACGGAGGAAGGGTACATCGGGAAGCAGTCCCGGCTGGGGTATCAGATCCGTTTCGAGAACAAAAGCACTGCCACCGCACCCGCTAATGAAGTCTTAATCCTTGATACCTTAACTTTTGACAAAATTGACTTGTCGAATTTTTCCTTCGGCGTTTTCGGATGGGGAGACACCATTTTGGTTCCACTTCCCAATTCGAAAGAATTTGGAATGGACGTGGATATGCGCCCCGAAAAGGACTTGATCGTGCGGGTTTCCGGCACCTTGGATGAAAACGAAAAAATCGTTACCTGGCGTTTCTCATCTTTAGACCCCGTCACGATGGACTATGTCACTGACCCCTTTAATGGCTTCCTGCCGCCCAATCTGGTTTCTCCAGAAGGAGAAGGTTTTGTCACTTTTACAACAGGCATAGCGGACGATATCCTAAACGACGAGGTAGTCGAGAACCAAGCCTCCATCATCTTCGATGCCAATGCGCCGATTTTGACCAATCGCTACCGGAACACCTTCGACATGGCGCTTCCCGAAAGTGAATTGAATTCTTCTTTGACCACGACCACCGATACTTTGATAAATCTCGTAGTTTCTTCTTCCGATGGAGAGAGTCAGGTACGGCAAGTGGAGATTTGGGTTTCTGAAAATGACAGCGCCTATGTTTTTTCCCAAAATGCAGGAGTTGGGGAAGCTACATTTACCGGGCATCCCGGTTCGAGTTACCGGTTTTACAGCATCGCTATTGATAGCGTCGGCAATCGGGAAGAAGCCCCCACTGTGCCCGATACGGAGGTTTCGGTTTTGGTTGGTACTGATGAGATATTCAACACCCAGGGGATTCAGGTTTACCCTATTCCCACCCAAAATCAAATCATGCTGGAGTTCGGATTAAAAAAGTTTGCCCCCTTGGAAATAAACCTTCAAGATGTGGCGGGAAGGAACATAAAAACTTTATTCGAAGGAAATCTGAGTGCTGGACAGCAATATCTGTCTTTGACTTTAGATGTGCCACCAGGCATGTATTTTTTGCTTATCGGAGATGGGGTCCACCTAAGCCCGAAGAAAATTGTCGTCATCGAATAGGAAAGGTCTATCGGACGGGAGACTTTTGTCTAAAGAGGAATCCCGCATGGCTTTGTCAGAGAAAAAACTTTCACTCAACGACCCAAATGGTTTAATCAGGTATTTAAGGAGGTTAATTATTCTATTTGCTAATTCTATCTTTTGGACAGATAAACCCTCCTTCTCCAGAACTCATTTTGGTTTGCTTCCTCCAAAGAGTTGGTTTTGACGAGCACAAATAGTCAAAGCTTCGTTACCCGCCAATCTTTGAAGTCAAGTACTGCTTTGACCCTGATATTGACCCAAATACGAGAACAAAATTTTGGAGGTTCAGCGCTCCATTTGGTTGCGTTTTCACCATGTTGGGCAGGAAAACTGAACATTGGTTCGTATATTAGTGCTCCTATTCTGGAGAAGCATCGAGACATACCTTATCAGTAAAAAAGGTGGCTTTGAGATGCCCCCATAGGGGGCTAAAAAGACCCTGTTAAAAATCAAAACTTTG
>CAZJYF010000749.1:0-1857 GCA_964549665.1 uncultured Saprospiraceae bacterium | reverse complement strand
AGCTACGGCAACACTTTATCCGGGCCGATTGGAGCTATTTTGACCCCCGGTATTGACTTGAAAAAATACGCAGACCTTCCATTTGCCTCCTCTCTTTGTGGTTCTTGTGCCGATGTTTGTCCGGTCAAGATCGACATCCATCAGCAGTTGTACCAATGGCGGCAGGTAGTGGCAGAATTGGGTTATTTCCCGAAAGGGAAAAAAAGACTTTTGCGTTGGACGGGCAAGGTGTTGGCTAGTCCGAAGTTGTATTCCAAATTTGGAAGGATGGCGAGGTGGTTGTTGAAGAATTTGCCTAAATCGTTGATTTACAATAAATTCAATGAATGGGGAAAGGGACGGGAAATGCCGGAAACGCCGGAGGAATCTTTTAAAGATTGGTATTTGAAAAACCGAAAATGACAGGCTATGAGCAGGGATAAAATTTTAGCAGCCATTAAAAAAAATAAGCCGGACTCGTTTCCCTTGCCGGAAATTCCCCTTTTCGAGGACAATGGCTGCAATTTGTTGAAGACATTCAAAGCTGCCACCCTAGCCATCGCAGGCCAAGTGGTAGAATTGTCAAACAAGAACGAACTCGATGACTTTCTTCGAAGCCATTTTCCAAGCACCAAAAAAATTGCGTCGACTATCAAAGGCTTGTCTGTTTGCAATGTCCATCCTGAAGAAATAGACGACCCGCGAGAATTTAAAGAAGTGGATGTTGCCGTCCTGCCCGGCCAATTTGGCGTTGCCGAAAACGGTGCTATTTGGGTGACGGAACAGGAGACGAAGCATCGCGTGTTGCCCTTCATTGCCCAACATTTGGTGTTGGTTTTAAGAAGAGAAAACATCGTTGCGAACATGCACCATGCCTACCGGCGCGCCAAAATGGAAGAGACGGGCTTTGGCGTGTTCATCGCCGGACCGTCCAAAACGGCAGATATCGAGCAATCATTGGTGATTGGAGCGCAGGGACCGAGGAGTTTATGGGTGGTTTTGACCCCTAGTGAGGTGATGACTTGAAGTCACCACCTCACTAGACCTCTAGTTTTGAAATGGGAACGTTTTTTCATAAATTCGTTTTCGGGTTTAAAATATACCGAATAAAAGGACTTCCCAAGAGTTAATATTGCGAAATATTTTAGATTTAGTGAATTTAAAATCAATAAGTTATAGATTTACCAAATCTTAAAGATTTTGCAAATCTGCGAAGATTCTCAAAGACACCTCAGCATGAAAATCGAACAAATTTACACCGGTTGTCTCGCACAAGGTGCTTATTTCATCGAAAGCGAGGGCGAGGCTGCCATTATTGACCCCTTGCGGGAAACAGAGCCCTACCTCGACAGGGCCAAAAAAAACGGGACCAAAATCAATTACATTTTTGAGACCCATTTCCACGCAGACTTCGTTTCCGGCCATTTGGATTTGTCCAAAAAAACGGGGGCGATGGTTGTTTACGGGCCCGGCGCGGAAACGAAATATGAAAAATACGAGGCCATTGACGGCGAGGAATTTAACTTGGGGAAAATTTTTATCCGGGTGCTTCACACACCGGGGCATACGCCAGAAAGCAGTTGTTTTTTGCTGTTGGATGAAAACCGAAAAGAAGTTGCCCTCTTTTCCGGCGACACCCTTTTCATCGGCGACGTTGGCCGCCCCGACCTCGCCCAAAAGGCTACCGGACTTAGCAGCGAAGACCTGGCCGGCTGGCTTTACGACAGCCTTCGCAACAAAATCATGCCACTGCCCGATGAAGTAATTGTCTATCCGGCACATGGCGCAGGATCTTCCTGCGGGAAAAATATGAGCTCCGAAACCTGGAGCACTTTGGGCATTCAAAAAGCGACCAATTATGCGCTTCGGGCGGACATG
>CAZJYF010000748.1:0-1859 GCA_964549665.1 uncultured Saprospiraceae bacterium | reverse complement strand
ATGGAATCTTCATCAAAGATTTTTACTCCAACCGCCACCGCTTTGGGAAGGGGTTTACCAAGAAAAAATTTTACGAATTTACTTTCCATCCGAATATGATACTCCCCCTGAAACCAGCGTGGAAAACCTTTGACACCTATCTCGATGCCTTGACTTCCAAATACAGGGTGAGAGTGAAAAGGGCGGTAAGAATTGCTCGCCAAATTGAAAAAAAAGAATTGTCCTATTCTCAGATTCTAAGCAATACCACCCGCCTGTACGATTTGTACAAACGAGTAGCGGAAAACGCCGATTTCAATATGGTGAACCTCCACGAAAACTATTTGCCGGAATTGAAGCAGGCTTTTGACGACAACTTTAAATTGTACGGCTACTACCTCAAGGGCGAACTCGTCGGTTATTATTCAACGATTCGGAACCATGGGGACTTGGAAGCACATTTTCTGGGCTTTGACCCGGATTGCAACAAGAAATACCAGCTTTATTTGAACATGCTGTTCGACATCATCGAACATGGTATCCGCCAGCGTGTGGAGCGGATAATTTTTGCGCGAACAGCCATGGAAATTAAGAGCTCTGTGGGTGCAGTTCCCCACGAAATGTACTGTTACCTTCGGGCCTGCAACCCCTTAGCCAACAAGATTTTAAACCCCGTTTTGAAGTACCTCCGTCCAGCCGATGATTGGGTGCCGAGAAATCCGTTTCGATAAGAGAAGATGCTTGGGGGTATTTGTCATCAATTCGCAGTCACACGGAAAAGAGTCCGGGTAGATACTCGATTGTTCTCCAGCAGATGATTCCTTTTTCGCAGGTAGTTTTTTTGAGAAGAACGAAATTCCAGGCTCGGTTCACTTTGATAAATGGTGGTAAATTCGGTTTTCGTCCCGTCCGTTTTGAGAATAATTTGGCTGGGAGTTGCCACTTGCTCATTTTCAAAAACTGCCTTTTGTCCGGTTTTGGTTTTAAGTTTAAAACGGAGTGGTTTTCCAGATGCATCCAAAGAAAGAATGTAGAAAATATCCTCCCCAATTTTCTGAATTTTCATGCTTTCCGAGAAGGTTTTTTTCCCGTCCTTTAGTAAGTAGCCTTGCCCTTGCAGGCTAAATTTGTCCTTCACTGCCCATTCCTCGTAGGATTCCCCCGAAACCAGCGTTTCTTTCCACTGGCCAATCAACCATTGAAATGGAGCCAAATCCGGTGCCAATAAGTTGGTTTCCTTTCCCAGTTCCTTTTTGGGCAAATTGAACGCCTGCCCATCTCGTTTCTTAGCTTCCCCAAATCCTGTATTTCCCTTTTCTCTTTCCCCTCCGCTTACGGCTTCTGCCGCTTTCGGCATTTGGACGTCCGATTTTGGTTTTGCAGCATGCCCTTTGGCCGGACTTACATTCACCTTTCCCTTGGGGCCTTCCTTTTTGGTAGGCAAAGACTCCGCTCCTGCTAAGGATTGGTCGCTATTCAACCATCGAATGGATACCAGCCGCTTTTCGGGACTTCCTTCCTCTATGGAAACGGGACGGGCGAACCGAGATTGGTACTTTTTCTGAAATTCCACGACGGTGCGAAAACCGTCGTCTTCGGTCTCCGAATAGCTCAATTCTTCCATCGCCACCGGAACCGCTTCCGCAACGGCATCCCGCTTCGGTTCAAATTGTTCCAATAGAATACTGATGCCAAAAACCACCGCCACCAAAGCCACCACCGCTGCCACCATCGCCAAAGAGCGGTACAACTGAAAACTGCCCCGGTTTCGGTGCCCGTCCAACCGACGTTCCAACTTCTGCCACGCTTGATGTGATGGCGGCTCGTCGAGTTTGTGCCTGCTTTGGCGGAAGAGTGTGAATATGTCTTTTTTGGGTTTC
>CAZJYF010000747.1:0-1861 GCA_964549665.1 uncultured Saprospiraceae bacterium | reverse complement strand
ACCTATGGAGTAGGATCGTTTGGGCTTTCCGATTATTCGCCTGGTCCTTTAAATCCTCAGACTAACCAACCGTATGAAAATTCCTGCGAAAATTTTGACCGGATTTGGAGCGTTCAGGGGTATGAAATAAATGCTCATCTCGCAGATTTTGAAGACAACGGAATCGTTGACAACCCTATTCAGAGTGTCTTCAGTTGGCCCGGTAAGGGGAATCCATATTTTTTGGAAATCAACGATTTCTCCTTGCCGCCGACGGAAGAAGGCTTTGCTCCTTTTTTTGATAGAAATCAGGATGGAATTTATACCCCTTCCGAAGGCGATTATCCGCTTCCTGAAAATGTGCATTCCGGCAGTATTCCGGGGCAAATCACTTGGTGTGTTTTTAATGATGCGCGCGACAAACCTGTCCAATTTGATGGCGAACCATTGGTATTTGAAATTCAGCTAACCGCCTATGCTTTCTATTGTGACGATGCGCCGATTTTAAATAATACTATTTTCACATCTTACAATATTATCAATCGTTCCGGAACTTCTTTAGATTCTGTCGTTGTTGGCATGTGGGTGGATTTTGATTTGGGATGTTTTGCCGATGATTTTTTTGGTAGTCTTCCGGCAGATAATACCTTTTATTTTTATAATCAGGATAATACTGATGGTCGTCCTGGAGAAACTTGTCCCTCTGTGGGAAACCCACCAAAAACTTATGGCGATAACCCGCCTGTTCAGGCGGTAACCTTTTTGAATGATGAAATGTACAAATTTATTTACCGCTACAATTGTGGCTTTTGCGATAATTTTATTATCACATGCGATTTTTCCAATCCCTTCCATGCCTTTTATGGATTAAATGGAAGATGGAATGACAATTCGCCTCTCACTTTTGGTGGATTTGGTATTAATCCACAAGGAGTCCCAACGGATTTTGCTTATCCCGATTTTCCGGATGAAGTGTCCGGTTGGTCATTGAATACCTCCTCCACATCTGATTGTGAAAGGAGAGTTGTTGGAAGTGTATTTTGGGGTACGATGGAGAATGGTGCTGCAAAAAAACTAGACCTCAGCTTTTCCTTCCATCGAGATATTGATTCGACGAATCTGCAAAATGTACGGTTGATGGCAGCCGAAGTTCCGGTCATTCAGGAATTTTACGACAATAAATTTGAAGAAAATTGCTCGCTCAGTTTTTGCGAGGAAGATTGCATTTGGGCCGGGGACACCAATGCAGACGGCATCGCCAATCACAAAGATTTTTTGCCGGTGAATTTGATAAAAAACCAAAGCGGACCGCCGCGCAATCAGCCGCTTTCCTGGTCTCCAAGAACCGGGGAAGATTGGGGCGGCGAACTTTTTAACGGCGTGAATTTCAAGCACACGGATGCGGATGGTAATGGAATAATAAATGAAGAAGATTTTGGTATTTCTCAATTGCACTATGGGCTGACAACCCCCGATTATCAGGCAGTTGATATTTATCAGGAAGGACCTGAATTATTTATCGAACCCTCCGAGGGGCAGGATTTTGAAAATATCATCCCGGGTGAAGAGTTTGTCGCTTTCGCTAAAATCATAGAAGTACCTGAGCTCTATGGAGTTGCTTTTACCATTGATTACGATCCAGCTTACTTTGAAATTCTTGGACCGGCAAATGATGTTATCCAAACGTCCACTTTTTTTTCAACGGATACGAATTATGCGGTTTTCAATTCCGAAATTGACATCGTGAAAGTAGCAGATACTCTTAGTGAAACCCTTGAAGCAGGAGCTCTTTTCGCCTTCAAAATTAAAACCAGAAGCCAGTTTGATGAACCTTTGCCTTCACCGACAACTGAAATCCGCTTTAAAAATATTTTAGCCATTC
>CAZJYF010000746.1:0-1870 GCA_964549665.1 uncultured Saprospiraceae bacterium | reverse complement strand
CACCTTCGCCTGGGCCGACTTCTCGGTGAAGCAGCCCACGGCCGGCTTCCTCGTGCGCCTGATTTGTTTTGTTGCCGGAAGCGGCGCTATCGTCTGTCTGTGGGCAACTTTTGGGATGCTGGCAGGGGATTTTTCCATCGCTCTTTTTCTTTTTGCTTTCGCCAAATTTGTTCGGTGGCACCTCGCCATCCAACAGCTTCAAAAACACTGTGAGGCGCTCTGTCAAATCAATAGGGACGAGGGGTGTTGCCTGCAAAATGATTTTTCCGTTTTTGAAGATGGCACCGAATTTAGTGATCCCCACCACCCCTACGCCATCGACCTGGACATCTTCGGTCCTTTTTCTTTTTTCCAATATTGCAATCGAACTTCTACCGCCATCGGCAAGCGCCGCCTGGCAAATTACTTGCAAGGACCGGCTGAAAAAGAAGTGATTTCCCAACGCCAAAGTGCCCTGACCGAATTAAAAGACAAACTAAACTGGCGGCAGGATTTTCAAGCTTACGGCATGGCTGCCAAAGACGATATTCGCCACCTCGAAGCACTCGAAAAATGGTTGACCAGAGCGCCCTTCGTGTTAGGCAACAAAGGCTTGCAAATAGCGCTTTATGCTGCTCCCCTTTGGACAATCATCAGCATTTTGCTTTTCATTTTTTATTTGCCCTGGCAACTGGCCATTTTGTTGCTTATTCCTCCCGGGTTGTTGTTGCAAAAAACATTTTCAAGGGTCAATCAAACCCATCGAGAAACGACCCATGCGGAAAAAATATTAGCTCATTATGCCCGCCTCATTGGGCATATTGAAAAAGAGAATTTTTCTTCCGAAATGTTGAACAGGTTGCAAAATGTGTTTTTTCAAAATAAAAAAAACGCTGCCGCCCAAATGACTCGTCTCTCCTACATCATCCGGCAGTTGAACGTCCGCTACAACTTCTTCGCCATATTTTTGAATATCAGTATTTTATGGGATTTGCGCTACGTATATCAGCTCGAAAAATGGAAAGCTGGTCTGAAAGATCACCTGCCGGAGTGGTTCCATTCGCTTGAAGAGTTTGAGGCTTTGCTGAGTCTTGCCACGCTGCATTTCAACAATCCGGAATGGACTTTCCCAACCATTCACGAACAACCGGTTTTGGTGGCAAAAGCATTGGGGCATCCTCTAATTCCCAGAGAATCGAGGGTTTGCAACGATGTGGAAATTGCCACCCAAGGCCACATCAAATTGGTGACCGGCTCCAATATGGCGGGCAAGAGCACCTTCTTGCGCAGCGTGGGTATAAACATTGTGCTGGCAATGAGCGGCGCCCCGGTTTGCGCCCGGCAGTTCAATTTGCCTCTGCTTCGCGTCTACACAAGCATGCGCACGCAGGACGCATTGCACGAAAGCACCTCCTCTTTCTACGCCGAGCTGAAGCGCTTGAAATTCGTCATCGAAGCCGTGGAGAATAGCGAGGACATTTTTTTTCTGTTGGATGAAATTTTGAAAGGAACGAATTCCAATGACCGTCATGCTGGTTCCAAAGCCCTCATCGGGCAATTGTTAAAAAACCAAGGTGCGGGCATCGTTGCCACCCACGATTTGGGATTGGGTAAGCTGGAAACGGCCGCCGGAGGCGCGATCGAAAATCTTTGCATGGAAGTTGCCATTAAAGAGGGTGAACTGTTTTTTGATTACAAATTGAAGAAAGGCGTGAGCCAAAGTTTTAACGCGACTTTGCTGATGAAAAAAATGGGCATTCAAGTTGGACAGGAGTAGTCAATGGTCAATAATCGTCATTGGTCATTTGGGATGAGAAGCAAAAAAAAATCCCGGGCAGAGCAAACTCAAGCTGCTTTTTATATAAAGTGTTACCTTCACGGTTCAAATTAA
>CAZJYF010000745.1:0-1875 GCA_964549665.1 uncultured Saprospiraceae bacterium | reverse complement strand
ACTTAATAGTGATGTAAGACCCTGCCCTATGGGTTATTTGGTTATTCAGACCTTTTTGTCTAGTTTCACAAAATAGTTTCTGTCAATTCCTCAAAAAACGCCTTTTCAAATGATTGGGAAAGGGCTAAAAGTAAAATCTTATTCTCCTTTTTCCTGCTGTTAATTTCCGATAATATCTTCATCCATTAAACAAAACATTATGGCCAACCTACATGAATTTTTTGGTTTTGAGGAGGTCATTACCATGCTGGTGTTCTTTGCCTTCATTGGATTTGAAATCCTAATGTCAAGTATCAAAAAGGTCAGGCTTTACGAAACCAAAGACACCCTTGTCAATCTCACGCTCGGATTTGTGACCTTTATCACCATTTTGTCAATAAAGGGGGTGGCGTTTGCCGCATTTTCCTATGTCCACCAATTTGCCCTGTTCGACATCGATATGAGTTGGTGGCCGGCATGGGTGTTCTTGATTTTGGTCAACGACCTTATGTTTTACCTTTTGCACCGCCTGGCTCATAAAAACCGCTTTTTTTATGCCTTTCACGTGGCGCACCACAATTCCAAAAAGTACAATTTCTCGGTTGCGGTGAGGGGCAATTTCGCTTTGCAGTTTGTCAAATATCCGCTTTGGCTGATTATGCCGCTCATCGGTTTCGACCCCTGGGCTGTTCTTCTCACGGATTCCATCCTCTATTTGTATCAAATGTGGGTTCATACGGAACTTCTCGGCAAGTTGGGACCGATGGAGTGGGTATTCAACACGCCCACCCACCACCGCCTCCACCACAGCAACAAACCTGAAAATCTCGACAAAAACTGTGCAGGCATGTTCATTATCTGGGATAGGTTGTTCGGCACCTTCAAGGCAACGGACGAGAAACTCGTCTATGGCATTCCCAATGATATTAATTCAAATAATCCTGTGAAAATAGCTTTCCACGAGTTTGTGGATATCGTCAAAGACCTCAGAAAGCCTGCTGTCCTTAAAGAAAAATTCAGCTTGCTTTTCGGAATACCCCGGTATGGGAAGTGATTGGGTTTGATAGGGTGAATTATTGATACGCTCGTTAGGTTATTAGGCGCTTAAGTGAAAATTGAAACCAATCCCGAATTTGGTACGGGACAGGCTATGTTGTCGATAATTTTTCGGACTTGTTTTTCCCTCCGAAGGAGGTTTAAGTTCAAGAACAAGAATCAAGTTCAATTTTGAACTTTTACTTGATTCTTGTTCTTGAATTTTCTTAGGTGGTTAGGACCAAAATTAGTTGACAAAAAGGAGTTTAATTTAATCTCCGCCCAACAACTGACTTTGAGTATGAAAAAAGAAAAAATTGCAAAGCTTCAGGCATGAAATAACGAGCAGTTAAAAACTGAAACAAGTACCCGAAAATGCTCCCTTACCGAAAAGGCGTCAAGCAATTTCATGCACTGGCAAACTGCCCACTACACTAAACTCTTTCAATTATAGTAGCATAACCTTGCCCGACTCCCACACACATCGTCACCAGAGCATAGCGCGCGTTTTTCTTTTGCAATTCAATGGCCGCCGTCTGCAAAATCCTCGTTCCTGACATGCCGAGGGGATGCCCAATGGCAATGGCCCCGCCGTTTGGATTGATGCGGGGGTCGTCTTCTGCAATTCCCCATTGACGCGTACAAGAAATAACCTGGGCGGCGAAGGCTTCGTTGATTTCGATGATATCCATGTCTTCCATGGAAAGTCCTGCTTTGGTCAGCGCCTTATTGGAGGCTTTGACGGGCCCGATGCCCATGATGCGCGGTTCCACCCCTGCCACGGCAGAAGCGACGATTCTAGCCACAGGCTTCAAACCGTATTTTTGGAGGGAATCTTCGGAGGCGATGAGCATAGCTGCC
>CAZJYF010000744.1:0-1876 GCA_964549665.1 uncultured Saprospiraceae bacterium | reverse complement strand
TGCCGGGACCACTAGGACGTATTCAAAAATCAATTAATAGAGGCCCCCTAAAGTATCCAAAACGTGCGACTACAATAGTGAGGATTCCAAATATTTAATTTAAATTTCCAAACTTAAACCGAATATTCAGCACGTTTCCCGACGTGCATAATTCCTTTTTCTAAATTAAAAAATATGGAAATTGCAAATGCCGTAAAAAGCAAAAAAGCCGAAATTCTCGAAAAGCAAAAGAAGTACCTCTTTCCCAACCACCTGCTGTACTACACAGAACCCTTGCCCCTCGAACGCGGCGATGGCATGTACGTCTGGGATGTGGAAGGCAATAAGTACCTCGATTTTTTTGCAGGTATCCTGACCACGAGTGTCGGGCACAATCGCCCTGAAGTGAACCGGGCAGTGCAGGAACAAACCGAAAAATTAATCCATTCTTCTACGCTTTACCCCAACGAAGCCCACGTGAATCTGGCAGAAAAGCTGGCAGAATTGGCTCCCGGCGACTTGGGGGTTTCGTATTTTACCCCCTCCGGCACCGATGCCGATGAGACGGCGGTTTTCCTGGCAAAGACCCATACCGGGCATCAGGAAATCATCGCCCTGCGGCATGGATACAGCGGTCGTTCGGCGATAGGAATGAGCCTGACCGGACAAGCGCCCTGGCGGGGGAGCGGCACCCACGTTATGGGCATCAAGCACGCGTTGAACCCTTACTGCTATCGCTGTCCGCTAAAAATGAAATACCCCGAATGCGGGGTCGCCTGCGCGCAGGATGTCGAAGAGGTTATTAAAACGACGACCTCCGGCAAAATTGCCGCTTTTCTGGCAGAACCCATTCAGGGCGTGGGTGGTTTCATCACGCCGCCACCGGAATATTTTAAAATCGTTCATGAAATTGTAAAGCATTACGAAGGCTTGTTCATCGCCGACGAGGTGCAAACCGGCTTTGGCCGAACGGGCGAAAAATGGTTCGGAATCGAACATTGGGGAGTGGAACCGGACATCATGACCATGGCCAAAGGCATTGCCAACGGCTTTCCCCTCGGCAACACGATGACTACCCCCGAAATCGCCGAAAGCACCCGCAACGCAGGACTGACCATCAGCACCTTTGGTGGAAATCCGGTCTCTTGTTCTGCTTCTCTGGCAACGATGGAGGTCTTGGAAAAGGAAGCTTCCCCAGTTCATGTTTCTAAAGTTGGCGAACACCTCCGTCTGGGTTTGGAGCGCCTAAAGGAAAAGTACCTCGTCATCGGGGACGTCCGCGGGAAAGGGCTGATGCAGGGGTTGGAGTTGGTGAAAAACAGGCAAAGCAAAGAACCGTCACCGGAGGCTGCTAACCATTTGTTTGAAGCAACGAGAGAAGGGGGACTCCTCATCGGAAAAGGTGGAATGTACGGCAACGTCATCCGCATCTCCCCTCCCCTCACAGCGACGGAAAACGATGTTGCAGTGGCGTTGGAGATTTTGGATAAGGCATTTATTCGGGTCCAAGGATTATCTTATTAACCCGAACTAGACTTAATTTTTTGCTGTTAATTGGATTTTATTTTATTACCTTTAACTAATATTCAACTATTATCTAATGCCAGAATATAAAATAAAAACAATTGTTGGACCAGATGGAAAAATTTCATTACCTCCTTCAATGCACCACTTATTTGAGCATTTAGTGGAATTAATTGTTGTGGACATAAGTAATGAAAACCCTGAAGTATCCACTCAGGATTCTGGTTCTATAGAATTATTAGAAAAAATCACAAAAGATTATTCAACATCTGGTGAGTCGGCTTTAAACGTTGCGGAAATCTTTTCTAACAGAACCAAATCCAATGACCGAAAAATCGACTTTAATTGATTCTGATATTTTCATAAGTATTTT
>CAZJYF010000743.1:0-1882 GCA_964549665.1 uncultured Saprospiraceae bacterium | reverse complement strand
TCATGTTTATCAAACAGAAAATTGACAGTGCCAAATGGTTCATCGACGCCATCCGTCAACGCCAGCAGACGATGTACAAAACGATGTATTCCATCATGCAATATCAATACGATTTTTTCCTGACAGGCGACCAGAAAAAATTGCGACCGATGATTTTGAAGGATATCGCCGACATCACCGGCCTGGACATTTCCACGGTTTCGAGGGTTGCCAACCGCAAATTTGTGCAAACGGAATACGGCACGAAACGACTCAAAGATTTTTTTTCTGAAAGTTTGCAAACAAAAGACGGCGAAGAGGTTTCGACCCTTGAGGTGAAAAAAATTCTCACCGATATTATTGAAGATGAGAATAAGCGAAAGCCCCTTTCGGATGAGAAGTTGAAAAATATCTTGCAGGAGAAAGGCTACAATATTGCCCGGCGTACGGTGGCAAAATACCGGGAACAATTGAACGTTCCGGTGGCGCGGCTGCGAAAGGAACTGTAATCCCTTTTCCGGGTTGTGTCTTACGAACAGCTCTTTTCAATGGCTTCGATAAGCACCACACAAGCTTGCCGAATCTCTTCTTCCGAAATAATTAAAGGAGGCGCAATTCTGAAACTTTTGAGGTCGAATAAAAACCAATCAATAATGACCCCCCTGTTTAAACACTCCTTTTGAACCTTCCTAATTAGTTCAAAGTTTTCCAATTCCACGGCCATCATCAGCCCGGCGCTTCGAATTTCTACGATGGCGGGGTGAACCAGCAATTTTCGAAATAGGGCTTCCTTTGCTTTCACCTGGTCGATGTAATCCGTTTCCAAAAGCGATTCCAAGGTTGCCAACGCAGCAGCGCAACAAACGGGGTGTCCACCGAAAGTGGTAATATGCCCTAATACAGGCTTGAAGGATAAAACGTCCATTACTTCTTTGGAAGCGATAAAAGCAGCAATTGGCATCCCTCCTCCCATTCCCTTGGCCACCAGCAGAATATCCGGTACCATGCCGTATTGCTCAAAAGCCCAAAGGCTGCCGGTGCGCCCGTAGCCTGCCTGGATTTCATCCAAAACGAGCAACGCGCCGGTTTCGTCACATCGCTTTCGGAGCTTTTTCAGGTAACCGTTGGCTGGAGGCCGAACCCCAGCTTCGCCCTGCACGGTTTCGACAATCGCGCAAGCTGTGTGGGAATCAATTTTTTCCAGATCCTTCTCCTCATTGAATTCAATATGATGTATGCCGGGCAAAAGGGGTAGGTATGCTTGTGAAAAAGTAGTCGGTGTCATGAGTGCCGCAGCGCCCTGCGTACTGCCATGATAGGCATTGCGGCAAGCGACAATATTTGCTCTCCCGGTAAAGCGTTTTGCCAATTTCATAGCCCCTTCCGTCGCTTCACTGCCCGAATTGACGAAATAGACTGCGTCCAAAGGATCGGGCAGGTGGTCGGTCATCAATTTTGCGAGGCGCACTTGGGGCGCCATCACGTATTCCCCATGCACCATGGTGTGGAGGTATTTGTCCAACTGATTTTTGACTGCTTGCACGACTTTTGGATGCCGGTGTCCGAGGCAACTGACTCCAATGCCGGCAATAAGGTCAATGTATCTTTTCCCACTTGAATCGTACAGATAAATGCCTTCAGACTCTTCGATTTCGAGAAGCAGGGGAATGTCGCTTGTTTGGGCGACGTGTTGTAGGTAAAGTTGTCGAAGTGTTGCCATATAATTCTTTAAAGATTCGGCAAAATTAGGAAAAAAGAGGAGGAGATAAGCAGGGAAAAAGGTAACAAAAATGGTACTACTACCATTTTAGTGGAAATGTCTGAATGCGAAAGTGCTTTAATGACTCAATGTGTGTGCCTTGAATGGTAAATATAATTCTTTTAAAAGAATGTCCCAAAGGGT
>CAZJYF010000742.1:0-1886 GCA_964549665.1 uncultured Saprospiraceae bacterium | reverse complement strand
AATTGGCAATGGCAAACACCTCAAATACTTCTTCCTTCGTCACGCCCAAGGAATGGCAAGTGCCCAAATGGTAGCGAATGCAATCGTCGCACCGCAGCACCATCGAAGCGACCAAGCCCAACAATTCTTTCGTTTTTTTATCCAAAGCACCGTCCTGATAGGCATTGGTGTCGAGGTTGAAAAATCGTTTCAGCACCTTGTTGTCCTGCTCAAAAATCTGCTCATTCATTTTCTCCCGGTAATCGTTGAATTCTTTGACAATGGACATAGTTTAGATTTTGAAATATGGCGAATTGGGGCTATTTGCAAAAGTAGAGAAAGTCGTGCAAAGAAGTTCAAATGTAATTAAAAATGGCAGTCCCAAAATTGGAATTCTCCGGCCATCGAAAAATTTTATTGGAAGTTAAAGGGTCCAAAGAAGCCCTAACACTACTTTTTTTAAACACCTCCTCATTTTTTGCCCCGCCCTTTGAAACAATTTGCTTTGGACGAAGTTAGTTTTTTTGAATTGCAAAACCATTCACCCTTGCCAGGTTTTTTTCCTCAACTGAATTATCGCTTATTTGGAATCATGCCTTACAAAAAATTTACTTCATGCTTTATTAGCAGGTCATAGTAGCAGTCAGCTTTGACCGCACTATGACTTTTTTTTTGTGGTCGTTCTTCCTTGAAAAGCGGGCAACCGGCAATTCCTCCTAAAAAAAATCTCACTTCAATTCTTCCGAGTTCTTTCGATTTTTCTATCGGACAAAAAACACCTACATTCGTGTCTTTCCGAACCAAACCTATCGCAATGCATATCCAAATCAAAACAAATTGGAGCGTCTTATTCCTTTTTTTGGGGTTTTTTATCTTTTCCTGTAAAAATGACGCGGCGCAACATAAGGCAGCATCTATCAGTGGTTCACAACAAGCGCAATTGACGCGGTTCGAAGAAGAAATCAAGAAATTCGAAGTCGCCGATAAAGTCCATTTTCCGCCAAAGGAAGCCATTCTTTTCACCGGCAGTTCGAGCATTCGGATGTGGAAATCATTGGCCGGGGACATGGCGCCGCTGCCGGTCATCAACCGCGGCTTCGGCGGTTCGACCATTCCCGAAGTTATTTACTACGCCGACCGAATAGTCTTTCCCTACGAGCCGAAAATCATCGTCTTTTATTGCGGTGAAAACGACATCCAAGAGCAGACCTTGCCCCAAATCGTTTTTCAAAACTTCAAGAAATTCGTTGGAATGGTGGAAGAACGGCTGCCGGAAACGAAGATCGTTTACCTTTCCATGAAGCCTTCTCTCAACCGCTTTGAAAAGTGGCGAGTCTTCCAAACAGGCAACCGGATGATTGAAAAATTTGCGGAATCCCGTGAAGAGGTGCATTATCTCGATGTCAGTGAAATCATGCTTTCCGAAAACCAAAAGCCGGATTCAACGATTTTCATCCCGGATGGTTTGCACATGAACCCAAAGGGATATCAGCGTTGGACGCAATTGTTGAAACCGGTCCTTTTGAATCTTTGGGAAGAAGAAAAAAATGTGGAATGAGGAAATTATAAAAAGTCATGGGTCATTCAGTGTCATGGGTCATTATTATTGCAAACCCTAAACGAGCAGCCTGCAATTCGGGCATTGTGAATTTCAACGCATCTTGGGCCTTCTTCTTTTGCCTCCCGGATTCATAATCGCCCCTTTTTGACCGCCACCCCCCATGCGGGACGCTGCTTTCATTTGCCCCCTGTTGGACATAACTTTTGAAAATTGCTTGATTTGTTCTTTCAATTCCTGTTCCGTCACTTTCAATTGCTTCAGCGCTCGAAAGTGCATCATGGCCTGGTTCCACTTGTTTTTCTGAGCAGCAATATTGGCGAGTTGCAATTCGACGGCAGCTTTTTCA
>CAZJYF010000741.1:0-1891 GCA_964549665.1 uncultured Saprospiraceae bacterium | reverse complement strand
TGAGTTGGAAGCCTCCTTCATTTACGAGGACACTCCCGACCAATTGAAGGCTACGCAAGATGTCAAAGAAGATATGATGAAAGAGTATCCGATGGACCGTTTGATTTGCGGAGATGTCGGTTTTGGGAAGACCGAGGTCGCCATTCGAGGCGCTTTCAAGGCAGTGGCTGACGGCAAACAGGTCGCCGTCCTGGTGCCAACCACCATTCTTGCCCTCCAACATTTTAAAACCTTCAGCGAGCGGCTTGGAGAATTTGGGGTGACCATCGATTACGTCAATCGCTTTCGCACGGCAAAAGAACGACGTGAGATTTTTGAAAAACTCAGGGAAGGGGAAATTGAAATTGTCATCGGCACCCACGGCTTGCTGAATAAAGACTTGGCGTTCAAAGACCTGGGCTTGCTGGTAGTGGATGAAGAGCAAAAATTCGGTGTTGCAGCCAAAGAAAAACTGCGCAACTTGAAAGTCAATGTGGATACCTTGGTTTTGACGGCAACCCCCATTCCTCGCACTTTACAATTTTCGCTGATGGCTGCCCGCGACCTTTCCATCATTCGGACGCCTCCCCCCAACCGGCAACCCATTCACACCGAAGTGCGCATTTTTAACGATGTACTGATTAAACAGGCTATTTATTACGAAGTCAATCGGGGCGGGCAGGTTTTCTTTGTCCACAACCGCGTGAAGACCCTACAAGGCATCGCTGCCATGATTCAACGCCTCTGCCCTGACCTTGCCATCGCCGCCGCACATGGGCAGATGGAAAACAAGGATTTGGAACGAACACTCCTCGATTTCATCGACAAAAAACACGATGTCCTGGTTTGTACCAACATCATCGAGACCGGCCTGGACATTCCCAACGCCAACACCATAATTATCAACAACGCGCATCATTTCGGCATGAGCGATTTGCACCAATTGCGCGGTAGGGTGGGGCGTTCCAACAAAAAAGCTTTTTGCTATCTATTTGGCCCGCCGAAATCGGTGATGACCCCCGAAGCAAAGAAACGACTGCGCACCATAGAGGAATTTTCAGACTTGGGCAGTGGCTTTGAAATTGCCATGCGCGACCTCGACATTCGCGGTTCGGGGAATTTGCTGGGCTCCGAACAGAGCGGTTTTATCGCCGACATCGGCTACGAAACCTACCAGAAAATTCTCGAAGAGGCCATTCGGGAACTCAAGGAAAATGAATTCAAAACCCTCTTCAAAGAAGACCTCGACAAGGAAAAGATTTTCGTCCGGGATGTGCAAATCGATACCGATGTAGAAATGCTCCTGCCCGATGAATACGTGAGCAGCGTTCAGGAACGACTGAACTTGTACACCCAACTGGACAAACTGAAAAATGAGCAGGAACTGGAGCAATTTGAAACCAATCTCCGCGACCGCTTCGGCAAGATTCCCTGGCAGGTGAGCGAACTGTTCGACGGTTTGCGCTTGCGGTGGGTTTGCAAAGAAATGGGCTTTGAACGCCTCGTTTTGAAAAATGGTAAACTGCGTTGTTATTTCATTGAAAATCCGCAATCCCCCTTTTACGACAGCCCTGCGTTTCAGTCCATCTTTCAATTCATTGCCTCGAATGGTCAAACCCAAGGCTTGAGCATCAAAAAATCCACTCGCCACCTGATTTTGGTAAAAGAAGGCGTGAGAAGTTTAAAAAAGGCGAAAGAATTGTTGGAAGGTATCCGGGAACGGGCAAAGCTTAAGGCTCTCGGGTAAATAGATGTAAATTCAATTAATCCTGAGGGCCGTTTCAGCTTGGAACTATCTTGAGCTTGAAAGCGATGGTGTGCCAACAAGGCATCATCTCTCCCCCAATTTGATTTATTACTTAATAGTGATGTAAGACCCTGCCCTATGGGTTATTTGGTTATTCAGACCTTT